>NZ_JAAGOG010000371.1:0-3520 GCF_010747425.1 Nostoc sp. UIC 10630 | reverse complement strand
CACCTAAAACCAAGCTGGAGGGAGAAAGACACCGCAAACAGCTTTTGCAAACCCAGCAAGCCACAATGGATCGGGGAGCCCAACCGATCAATTGTGGCTTGCTGGGTTTGCAAAAAATGTTTGCGGTCTATTTCTCCCTCCAGCATAGTATTAGCTGGGTAAAAGTGTGATTGGTGATAACTTTCGGCGTATAGTTCAAAGCGTTGACGAGCAAGTAAATTATGTAACCCTGGTCGGCGGCGATCGCGGCGTAAGGCTCCTAAATCAATCTCGGCAAATGCTGCCATGCTCTCGCCTGCACCTGTTTCGGCTAAAACAATTCCGCGATGGTCGATGATTTTAGAGCCACCATCAGCAGAAGCTATGGGGATGGCAATATTAGCGATACCTGCGGTATTGGCTGAAACTACGTAAGCCATGTTTTCGACGGCGCGAGTGATTTTTGCCGCGTCTTTGGGAGTGAGGTTTTTGTTGTATACTTCCGAGGTGGAATGAACAAAAATCTCTGCTCCTCGCATCGCCAGACATCGCGCCACTTCTGGATACAAAATTTCTTCTGATGCTAAAGCTGCTAAATTACCGATCGCAGTTTTGGCTACTGGGAAAACTCCCTCTAAACCATAACAGTCAAGATATTTATCCCAAACATCATGGGGAGTGGGAGCAAATAAAGAATTTAGCCGCCGATACCGCAAGACGATTGAGCCAAAGGGGTCAAGAATAAAACAGGTTTGGAAGTACAATCCAGGAAAGTTGGGATCAACTTCGTAGGCATTACCAGCTAAGAATATTTTATGTTTTTGGGCAATTTTACCCAGCGCTTCATACTCTGCACCAGCCATTTCTATACAGGCTTTTTCTGCCCATCCTGCGAGACTATCTCCCATTGGAAAACCAGTAAGGAAATATTCTGGCAGTACAATTAAACGACAATCAAAGCCAATGAAAGCGATACTGGCAGCGATTTGTTGAGCTAGGCGGTTGATGGAGTTTAGCATGAGCGATCGCGCTTCGTGGCGATCAGTTGCTTGGTTGACTGCATGACAGGTAACTTGGAGTGCCAAGGCCCGGAATGAGTTGAGATCATCAGTATTATCTGCCATGCTGTATCCAAATTTTTTTACTACCTTATAGAATACGCTCGCCACCCCAGAGCGATCGCACTAATTTATCCGTCATTTTTGCCCCAAATAGCCGCACAGCAATTTGGTTGTCTGGATCGCGTTCTGCAACAGTACGGCGCACAAATAAGTCACGCTCAGATAAAGCAGTCCGTTCTGATTCCGCTACTGGTTCAGCTTCATCTACCCAACCTAGCCAACGATCTATCATCTCATGCGCTACCGTGTGGACACGATCAAGTGTCTCTTCTGTGACTGGACTGGTGTAACACAAACTAGTATGAGATTGTACCTGACGGATATACAGCGTTTTGCTAATATACTGCTGAAAACGTGAATCTTTCAGGAACGCCAGATATGTCTGGTTCACAGGTTCGTAGTAACGATCCAAATAGTCGAGGTCAGTGAATAGATCGGTGCGAGGGACGTAATCTATAAAAAAGAACAGTTCTGGAACCGTGGCAAAGACAATAGCCAAATGAGGAACACGAATCTGCGACTTGAGCCAAACAGTTAGGTGCATATTGCAAAAGCCAGATTTAGGTTCGCGTAACCATGAATGCACAAGCCAATCAATTTCTGGGCCAGAGAAGGTATTGAGTGAGCCGTGCGCTTCTCCAATCAAGGCAGAGTATTTTTGAAAGTTCTCAGTAGACGGATCTGAATGTAATTCAAAACGAGCGTCTATTTTCTCACGGAGTTCATTTGTCCAACCCCACAACTGCTCAAATAAGGCTGTATTGTCTACATTAATTTGCTGCTCAAGCACTATTTGTATCCTTTTAGATCAGAATGCAAACAAACATAATATAAAAGCAAAAAACCAGCATCTAGCTTCTGCCAGAATTCTTTCACCGAGCCAAAACAACTGTAAATGGCGTGGAATTATTGTTTGCTTCTCCTGTCTTTGGATAAACTTAATTTAAATCAAGAACTTCGGGTAGAAGAGAGAATGTCAAATTTCCGCGATCGCACAGAGTCAAACACCGATAAAGTTTTACTCATCGGAGTTACTGGCGGCACAGGTGGAAATGTCGTCAAAGGATTTCTCGAACAGGGAGTTAGCAACCTGCGAGTCATCACTAGAGAAATTGACCTTAATCGTCCAACTCTTGCAAAGCTCAACAATGCCGGAGTTGAACTGGTAAAAGCCAACCTCGACGATGAAAATTCTCTCATACCAGCCTTTACAGGAATTTCGGCTGTTTACTGCCACGCCACTTCTGCGGACTCCGCTAAAATTGACCCGCTAGAGGTGGAGAGAGCCAGGCGAGTTGCACAAGCTGCCAAACAAGCTGAAATTAAGCACTTTATCTACAATTCCGCAGGTGGAGCAGATAGGAATTCAGGAATCCCTCGCATTGAGCAAAAGTATCAAGTAGAGAAAATTCTCAAAGAAGCGGGCTTACCGACTACTATGTTGCGAGCCTGCTTGTTTATGGAGGAGTTTTGGAAGAAGTACACGCGACCTTCTATACTCAAAGGTAGTTTTCCGTTTTCAATTCAGCCAGATAAACCCCTTCATCTAATTACAACGAAGGACATGGGCCGCGTTGCTGCCTACGTAATTAAACATCCCACTAAGTATATTGGTCAAGAAATTGAGCTAGCTGGCGATGTGCTGACTCCAAAGCAAATGGCAGAGGCATTCTCCCAAGCGCAAGGGATAAAAGTTGTCCATAAAGAGATACCTGCTTGGATTTTCTTACTCTTGCTGCAAAAAGAACTGTTCGATTTGATTCAGTGGTATCGCAAAAAAGGTTATCAAGCCGATGTCTGGCGTTTACGAGAAGAAGAGTTTCCTGGACTTCTGACCACATTTAGTGAATTTTTGGCAGAAACTCACTGGTCAAATGCCGAACTTACCTATGAGAGTCTGCGATCGCATTAGTACACTGTGGCAAAAGTTTGCTTACCTTTAACCAGTTGCTCAGAGCAACTGATTAAGCTAGGCGAGAGGAAACTTGCAGTGCCAAGTCCCGGAATGAGTTGAGATTATCAATATTATCTGCCCTGCTGTGTCCAAATTTTCTTAACCATGCTTAGGGTCGTCTATGCCTACACCTCCCCAGAGCGATCGCACAAGTTTATCTGTCAACTCAAAACCAAACATCTGTGCGGCAAATTTATTACCTGGATCGCGTTCAGCACTGCTACGGCGCAGCGCCAAATCACGAGCCGCCAAAGCTTCCCGTGCATCTTCTGACACTGGTTCAGCTGCATCTACCCAGGTTAGCCAGCGATCGAGGGTTTCGTGTGCAAGTGTGCGAATCAGTTCGAGGGTGTCCAAGGTGGGTGCGCTGGTGTAGCACAAGCTAGCAGGCGATTGAAATAAACGAATATAGGCGCTTTTGCTAGTAAATGCCTTTAAGCGCAAATCGTCTTGCAACTTTAAAAAT
>NZ_JAAGOG010000060.1:0-39445 GCF_010747425.1 Nostoc sp. UIC 10630 | reverse complement strand
AGTGAGGACTGGGGAAAGGGGAAAGGGAAAAGGTTAAAGGGGGAAAACCTTATATATCGTGCCTTTCACTCCTTTTGCCCTTAACCTTTTCCCTTTAACCGAGTAGTACTGAGTCAGGTTGGCTTACCATACCTGACCTAACATCATTTTTTCCTGAGCGGTATCACTATTAAACTAGAGCGTACACTTTCGCTTCCCAGGGGAAGATGCCTTCCCTGCCTACCCATTCTGATGGAACTATCCGTTCTTGAGTAATTTCCTTCCACTGCTTGCCAACTGGGGTTGCAGGCCAATTCGGGACTCTGTACTCAGAAGCAGCAGGAGTGCCGTAGTCAGAGAAATTCGCCACTACAACTACTAATTGATCGGCTTTATTACCACGTTGCCAGACTAGAACTCGCTTACCCTCATTAAAGTCAACATGAATAAATTTAGTATCATTCACAGCTAAAGCATGAGAAGTTTTACGCAAGCGAACCAACCTCGCAACATATTGGAAAATTCGTTGCCGCCAATCATCTTTTACACGGCTGTAGTTAACTGGGTCAATTTGCTTATGATCGTCTGTTGGAGGCAAATCTTGTTGATCGGCAAATTCATCTCCAGCCAGGATCATAGGAATTCCTACAGAGGTAAGCAGGGAAACAAATGCTAACTTAATACGCGGTTCAGTATCAGCAATTCCATTACTAACCAAGTAGCTAAAGAAACGCTCGTTACCATAACCACCAACATCATGGGAAGTTATATAGTTTACTGCCTGAGAACCGTCTGTAAAACCTAAGTTTCGGCAATCAATTAGTTTGCGGATACTCCATTCAAAGCTGGGTTCATCCCAGGCATTCTTACCTAAAATTATTTGTCGGATGATTTGCTTAAACTTTTCATTCCAAAGTCCATCCAGACGATTTTGTTGGATGAGAGATAGGGGTACACTCAACTCTTCGCCAACTACGAGGAAGCGATCGCCACTTCCGCCTCTTTTATCCCAAAGAGTGCGGGCAAAATCCTTAAATTCCTGCAAAAAGTCATAGTTGGCAATATTGTTCACGCTATCCAACCGCAGACCATCAACCCGATAGTATTCTAACCAGTGGGCAATATGGGCTTTTAAGTATTCACGAGCTGGCACAAGCCTGGACTTTTGCCCAGTAATGGGATTATAGCCCTCTACCCAATAGTTGTACTTAAATAAATCCCCACCAAAGCCATCCCTTGACCCTTGTTCTGGATCGCCACTGGCCCATTTGATGTAAAATTCCAAAAAATTAACGTTATGGTAAGGATTATTCCGCGAGAATGCCATCACCACATCCACAAAAAAGCGCAATCCTTGGTGATGGCAGGCTTTAATCAGATTAGCTAAATCAGTTGAAGCAGTCGGTGCTGACTGGTTATCTGGACGGCCTAAGTCAAAATCTGCTGCAAAATAATTTGCTGTACCATAGCCCCAATTGAGATTATCATCGCTGTCTTCTGGTGGCAGAAGTTCTAAAGCGTTGATTCCCAGTTCCGCAAGATGAGCGCGGTTATTCAGGGTGGTGAGCATGGGAAAAGTAGGAGCAATCGCTTCTGGTATTAACAGTGCCAGTACGTCACGAAATGTCCCGACTCCTTCTTCAATCAATCCATTTGGGTTAATCTTTGTCCATCGGGTCGGTAATTCGTAAATCACCAGTTGATTATTGGTTGGCAGTGTCTCTAAAGGAGCATCGCCTTCCCAATTTACAGTTTGCCCTTCGGGATCACAGGGAATCAACGTCCCATTTTGATAAAGCACGACGCTTGCCGGATCGAAGCTAGTAACGCCTCCTGATTCTGACGGCGTTGGTGCAGGAAAGCGCCGATCTACAGTCGTCGCTGTTGGATCTGTACAGTAGAGAATTTGGTTAGCATTGGCAGCTGCGTAGGGTTCTGAGTTGCGGACTTTAAACCAGTAAAAGTATACCTGTCCTTCAATCAGACCAGATTCTTTAGCCGAAACTTCCCACAATTCTGGAAATTCTGCTGATTGACGAAGCGGAATTTCTCTAAATTGAGCTAATCTGTCTGGGTTTTCGGGAGTAGTGTTGCCAATGTAAAGAGTGGGAGCTAGTTCTGAAGCACCGACACGCCACAAGACAAAATGAGTTTTTTTGCGGCTTAATAGATCGATAGGCATTAGAAAAACCTCTAGGTTATCAAAGTTCAGCTATGAAGTTCTTACACAACAGCCGAGCTTTATTCCAGATGATAAGTCGGTCGGCGCAATTAAAGCTAACTGGCAAAGGCTGTCATTTCCTAGATTTCTCACAAGTGAGAAATCTAGGAGTGTGGGAGGTGTTGGAGGTGTGGGAGGTATGGGAGGATGGGGAAGAAATCTGACCCCGCACACTCCCCACACTCCCCACACCCCTCTGCCTACAGTATCGTGAGAAATCCGGGATTTGTCCTTTGTCCTTTGTCATTGGTAAGGGCTTTAAGCCTAAAAACCAGATAATTAGTCTGTGGGGTTTAGGTAAAAGAAAAACGCACTTTATGACCACTCAAACACTAGGACTCGAACAAAACCTTTATGACTATTTACTATCAGTCTCTCTCCGAGAACCAGAAATTTTAACCCAATTGAGGCAAGAAACAGCCCAGCATCCAGTAGGTAGAATGCAGATTGCTCCTGAACAGGGGCAATTTTTGGCGTTACTGGTGCAGTTGCTGGGAGCGAAAAAAACTTTGGAAGTTGGGGTCTTTACAGGTTATAGTTCCCTGGTGGTAGCCTTGGCGTTACCGAGCGACGGCAAGGTGGTAGCCTGTGACGTGAGTGAAGAATTTACAACGATCGCTCGGCGTTATTGGCAGCAAGCGGGAGTGGCGGATAAAATTCAACTGCACATTGCCCCAGCTTTGGAGACTTTAGATCGGTTACTGGCAGAGGGAGAAGCGGAAGCCTTTGATTTTGCTTTCATTGATGCAGATAAGAGCAACTATGATGGTTATTATGAGCGATCGCTGCAATTAGTGCGAAGAGGGGGACTGATTGCGATCGATAATGTTCTCTGGTCAGGCAGGGTTGCCGACCCCCAAGTGCAGGATAATAGAACTAAAAGGATTCGTGCCTTTAATCAAAAGCTGCATCAAGACCAGCGAGTTAGTCTGAGTTTAGTAGCGATCGCAGATGGTTTGACTCTGGCACTGAAAAAGTGATGTCTTTCTAACTTTTCAAAACCCAATCTGCTTAGGTTAATACTTGACTTTCCCTAATCTTGCTTAAAAATAAGCAAGCTTTTTGAAGTAAGCAATATTAAATTATAGTTTAAAAAACTGTATTCTTAGAAATTTATTTTTCTTTTTTTAAGTATTTATTCGGTTGTATATTATTAATAGATCAAAATAGATAACTATATCTAGTAATTGTTTAAACTTTAATGTCCGTGGAAGATATTCTGCAAGCAGTAGAAACAATTCTGCAAGACAAGCCTCTTGCTTCCATTCAGTGCTTTGTGCTGTCTCAGTCGTGGTTGGGCAAAACTTATGGTGAAATGGCAGAGGAATCAGGCTACCGCGACAATTATATCAAGGAAGTTGGCTCTGAGTTGTGGCAAGACCTTTCCATCGCACTTGGCAAAAAAATAACCAAAAAAAATCTGCATTTAGCCTTGAAGAAATACCTACAAGAAAAAATAGGCGATCGGGAAAATCAGAGCCAACAAGAATTCAATGAAAAATCTAATTTAGAAATGGTGTCTCCAGACTCGTTTTCAGCATGCAAGATTGAATTTCCTAGCGGCCCCGTACCACTGGGTTCTCCTCTTTACATCAACCGCCCTCCTCTGGAAGAACTTGTTTGTAACGAGATTTTATACCCTGGTTGCTTAATCCGAATCAAAGCACCTAGAAAGACAGGAAAAAGTTCGCTGCTCAACCGGATGATTGCTTATGCTAGAGAGCAAGGTTATCAAATCGTCTATTTGGACTTTCAAGAAGCCGATCAAGATGTTTTTGCTTCTCTTGATAAATTTTTGCGTTGGTTTTGTGTCAATGTCAGCAGACAGTTAAATCTCCTTCCCTGTCTAGATGATTTTTGGGATACGGAAATGGGCAGCAAAGTAAGCTGCAAAATCTATTTTGAAGCATATTTACTGCAATACATTGATAATAGTCCTCTAGTTTTGGCTTTGAATGAAGTTCATCGAGTTTTTGAACATCCCAATATTGCCCAAGATTTTCTGCCAATGCTGCGATTTTGGCACGAACAAGCAAAGCAGGATCAAATCTGGCAAAAACTACGGATGGTGGTAGTTCACACCACAGAAATATATATTCCACTAAAGCTTAACCAATCGCCTTTCAATGTCGGGATCACAATTACGCTCCCACCATTGACTCTCAATCAGGTACAGAATTTAGCATTGTCTTATGGACTAAATTGTGCAGACGGCTCCGAAGACGCAAAACGCCTTGCACCCTTACAAGCAATGGTAGGAGGACATCCCTATTTGGTGAGCCTTGCGCTTTATCATCTATGTCAGGAGGAAATGACATTAGAGGTATTACTAGAAACTGCATCTACACCAGTGGGAATTTACAGTCAGCATTTACGGGAACTGTTGAGCTTACTGCAAAAAGACCCAAAATTAATGTCAGCTATGCAACAGGTAATTGCAACAGATGAAAAAGTAGAGCTAGACGCGATCGCTGCTTATAAGCTAGAAAGTATGGGTTTGGTTAAACTCAACGGTAATCAAGCTCATGTTATGTGTGAATTATATCGCCTTTACTTTAGCCAACAGCTTGGAAAGCACTCAGGATAGTAGTTGTTCTGGTAGACTGTTGAAAGATAAATAATCAAAATAAGTAATTCTCGTTCTTAATATGAATTTTATTAATTGTTCCGATAGAAATTTATTTATTAAGAACGAGAACTAATTTAAAATTTTAAATCAAATGAACAGTTATCGATATCAAGTTGGTGGCACTTTAACCAGTGATGCTCCTAGCTATGTTGAGCGCAAAGCGGATGTGGAACTTTACGAAGCCTTAAAGCATGGTGAATTTTGCTACATCCTAAGCAGTAGGCAAATGGGCAAATCTTCACTTATGGTAAAAACCAAGCATCGCTTGCAACAAGAAGGCTTTCGATGTGTCACCATTGATATGACTAATATTGGTTGCGAAAATATAACTCCCGAACAGTGGTATAAGGGAGTCGTAGGCGATTTGTGGCTGGGTTTTAAACTGTTAGGAAAAGTCAATTTAAAAACCTGGTGGCAAGAAAAAAATGATATTTCTTTGGCTCAGAAACTTAGTCGGTTTATATCAGAAATTCTGTTAGTTCAGTTTTCTAACGAAAGGCTATTCATTTTTATTGATGAAATTGATAGTATTCTCGGTCTCGATTTCTCTGTGGATGATTTTTTTAGCTTGATTCGGTTTTGTTATAACCAACGAGCAATTGATCCAGAGTATGCTCGGATTACATTTGCAATTTTTGGTGTTGCTACACCTTCAGATTTAATTTTATATCAAAACCATATTACAAAGTTTAATTTTGGTAAAGCTATCCGAGTAAATGGCTTTACATTTGAAGAAGCTCAACCACTATCTTTAGGACTGGATATTAAAGACAATCATCCCCAAAAAGTTTTGAAGGAAGTATTAGCTTGGACAAAAGGGCAACCATTTCTGACTCAAAAGCTGTGTCGGTTACTTGTTAGTCTATCTCAAGATGATGTGGGTAGAAAGTTAAAAATTCCCCCTGGTACAGAAGAATTTTGGATAGAAAATGTGGTGCGATCGCACATCATCGATCAATGGGAATCACAAGATGAACCAGAACATTTGCGGACAATTCGCGATCGCATCCTCAGAAACGAACAAATTGCCGCCAGATTGCTAGGAATTTATCAGCAAATCCTCCAAGGAGTGGAAGTACCAGCCGATGATAGTCGAGAACAAGTAGAACTATTGCTGTCTGGTTTAGTGGTTAAAAAGCAAGGTTTTCTCCAAATCAAAAACCGAATTTATGAAGAAGTTTTCAATTTAGAATGGGTTGGAAAAAAATTAGCTTACCTGCGCCCCTACTATGAAACTTTCAATGCGTGGATAGCCTCAAAAGAAAATGATGAATCTCGCCTATTGCGCGGACAAGCCTTGATTGATGCCCAAACCTGGGCACATGGCAAAAGCTTGAGCAATTTAGATTATCGATTTTTAGCTGCTAGTGAAGAATTAGATCGGCGAGAAATGCAGCAATCATTAGAAGCAGAACGTGCCAAAGAAGTTGAAGCACGACTTGCAGAACAACAAAAAAGATTAGCTCAACAAAAGAAAACTTCCACAATAGTCACACTCTTGCTAGCGGGTATGACAATCAAGTTGGTGATTTCTATAGTGTGGGGAGTCTCGCTTTTACGAAAGATTGATGCTTTAGAATCACAGCTAAAATGTACCCGAATAGAGCATCAAGGCAAAGTGAAAACTGCAATTTCTCGGTTAGATCGATGCTGAGGCGAATTTGAGATTTAAAATTTTGCGGTATTCATGAAATTTGCATTCATTATTTAAGCGGTAATCTATATCTGGGGATAGATGAATACATTTTTCGAACAATCAAATAATTTAACGCAGTCCTACATACATATCAATACTTTTCGGTTAAACCCAATAATCTCTCTTTTGCTCTGGGGAAAGGTTAAAGGGTAATGGGGAAAGGGAAATTCAAACCTTTTCCCTTTCCCCTTTCCCCCAAAACCCGAAAAGTATTGACATACATATTTGTTTCTTACGATAAAGTTATTACCCAATATCAGTAGACCAAAAGCTTAATGTCAGGTTAAGTGCAAATAAAGAACTTGTAAAAATAATGCACAATAAGAAATTATCAAAGACTCCCTCATCTATTAATACCAATCCCCAAGCAGCAGAACAAAACCCGAAATTGACGTATAGACCGTTTGGGAGCAAAGTTCAAAAAGCATCAGTTGCATCAGTGACAGAAACGGACATAGAGGATGTTGCCTTTGCAGAACAAAGTATTGAGGCTACTGGACTGGAATTACAAGCAAAATATGCCAAGATTACGCCAGAGGGACAAGAACGGCTGACTGTGCTGCAAGCCAAGATGGATGGATTATTGAATTCTCGACTGGAACACGCAACTCGATTTGGTCATAACTTTGCCAATATTCCACTAAGAAAACCAAATATAGCAGCACCAATTCAGGCAAAGCTGACAATTGGGGAACCTGGAGATAAGTACGAGCAGGAAGCCGATGAAACAGCACGTCAGGTAGTGCAAAAGATTCATCAGCCACAGAGCGAGAAACTTCAGCGCGAGTCATTGCCCGAAGAAGAAGAAGAATTGCAAATGAAACCATCAAGCAATATCCAGCGCGAAGAATTGCTTGATGAAGAAGATGAATTGCAAATGAAACCGATGGTGCAGCGTGTGTCGGACGATGGTATGGCAGCTACACAAGATTTGGAAACATCCATCAATCAGGCACGGGGTGGGGGACAGCCATTGGCAAACAATATCTGTGAACCGATGGAGCAAGCGTTTGGAGCTGATTTCAGTAGGGTGAAGGTTCACACAGATTCCCAGGCTGATCAGTTAAATCAGTCGATACAGGCGAAGGCGTTTACGACGGGGCAGGACGTGTTCTTTCGGCAGGGGACGTATGAGCCGGGGAGTCGAGGAGGGCAGGAGTTGCTGGCGCATGAATTGACTCATGTGGTGCAACAGAATGGGCATCTGAGTTTCCCAGCCCCCATTCAGCGTCAAATTGAAGGCTATCAACCGGGAACGCTGAAATCCAATACCAAAGTTATGAAGGACTTGAACCAACAACAGAAGACTAAAATCCAAGGACTTCACAATGACACTTCAAAAACCTACACTATAAATGAAGCGCGGCAGTTGGTGGGAGCAGCACCTCTGGACACAAGTATAGACACTTCTTATACCCCACCCTTCCCCTTCCGTTATGACCCAAGCGGTGGCACTACTATGGAAACAGTCACAAGCGGGATGGGTGGATTAGTTCAGTATCCCAAAGGCGGTGTTTCTCAAGGAGAAGACACAAACAACCAGATGTCTTTTTCTGTTGGGCATGGCTATAATGATCTTCCAAGCGGCAGCAAGCGCAACATCACGCAGACTAAGGTGATGGATAATATCAGTCCCAATGCAGCCGCGCATAAATTAGGGTTTGAGTGCCCCACCCCGTTATCGTGGGAATGGCTCCACTTGGTGGCTTTCAGCATCGGGCAGACACACGTTGGCGATCTATCCCAAAAATCAAAAGACTTGATCCAACGAACCAACCAGCCTCAACAAATCAGTGAAAACTTGGTGCTAGGAACAGCAGCGGCAAATACAGAGATGCTTAGTTATGAGACAAAGATAAAGCGACTGTTAAGCAAAGACCAAGCGTGGAAGCTTAATCTAGTTGTGAATGCTAGGAAGCAAGACTTTATAGTTGACGGAATAAGCATCCCGGTTGCAACCCGTATTTCTTATCATTTTAATTTTGAGACAGGTATCAACACTTATACGCCTCCCGTTATTGTAGAATTTAATACCCAATCTCACGACAAGCCAGCTACCAAATCTTTCGAGGAGGTGTGTAAAGCACTAGACGACACACTTAAGAATACGGTGGCATTGAAAGAGCCCCTTAAAGGAATTTCCACAGACGCTATGGACATTGTGTAACATCTTTTTCGCCGTGCGATCGCTAATTTTGTAGCAACTGTCTTAAAAGTCAAGCGATCGCCAATAGAAATGCAGGTGTGACCAAAGCTGCCGATGATGTGAGTTAAAATCCTGATATCTTCATAACTACTCACGCAGACAGCCCCCGAAAAAGCGATCGCTATGCTTCAGTATCCCCATCTCGAACAAGCGCTAAAATATCACTTCGGTTACGACAGATTCCGCCCCGGACAACGGCAAATTATCGAAGATGCGCTGCAAAATCGAGATTTAATGGTTGTGATGCCGACTGGTGGGGGAAAATCTCTGTGTTTTCAACTACCAGCATTGTTAAAAAATGGATTAACGGTGGTGGTGTCGCCGTTAATTGCTTTGATGCAAGACCAAGTAGAAGCACTGCGAAATAATAATATTAACGCGACATTTCTCAATAGCAGTTTGAATGCTTACAAGGTGCGATCGCGGGAAGAAGCCATCCTCAGCGGTAAAGTAAAATTACTATACGTCGCCCCTGAACGTCTCCTCAGTGAAAGGTTTCTCCCATTTCTCGATTTAGTTAAAGAAAAAATCGGTATTTCTAGCTTTGCTATTGATGAAGCGCACTGCGTTTCGGAATGGGGACATGACTTTCGTCCAGAATATCGCCAGTTGAAATCTCTGCGGAAACGCTATCCTGATGTTCCTACCGTCGCCCTTACTGCCACAGCAACTGATCGCGTCCGTAGTGATATCATTCAACAACTAGGACTAAAGCAACCTAGCATTCATCTTGCCAGTTTTAACCGTGAAAATCTTTATTACGAAGTTCGTCCTAAAACTAAATATGCTTACGCTGAATTATTAGAACTAATTCGAGAAACGGAAGGTTCGACAATTATTTATTCTTTAACTCGTAAAAAAGTTGATGAACTAACTTTCAAACTACAAAATGATAAAGTTATTGCTCTACCTTATCACGCCGGATTAAGTGATGAAGAACGTAGTAGTAATCAAACGCGATTTATTCGAGATGATGTCCGGGTAATGGTAGCAACAATCGCCTTTGGAATGGGAATTAATAAACCTGATGTGCGATTGGTAGTTCACTTTGATCTGCCCAGAAATATAGAAAGTTATTATCAAGAATCTGGTAGAGCAGGTAGAGACGGAGAACCATCTCGCTGTACAATATTTTTCAGCTTTGGTGATGTTAAAACAATTGAATGGAGTATCGATCAAAAAACTGACCCTCAAGAACAGTTGATTGCTAAACAACAACTGCGGCAGATGATCGATTACGCTGAAGGCACTGATTGTCGGCGAACGATTCAACTAGGTTATTTTGGAGAAAGGTTTCCTGGGAATTGCGGTAACTGTGACAATTGTCGTCATCCCAAACCCATGCAAGACTGGACAGTTGAAGCCATGAAGTTTTTATCTTGTGTGGCGCGTTGCAAAGAAAGATTTGGGATGCTACACATAATTGATGTGTTGCGGGGGGCAAAAAAAGACAAAATTATTCAATACGAACATGATAAACTTTCCACCTACGGTATTGGTAAAGATAGAACTCTAGATGAATGGCGAATGTTGGGGCGATCGCTTTTACATCAAGGGTTAATAGAACAAACTAGCGATGGTTACTCAGTTTTAAAACTAAATGCCTTAAGTTGGGAAGTAATGCGAAAACAACGCACAGTTTCGCTAGCTGTAACCACAGTCCAAAAGATTACCTGGGAACAGGGGAGTGAAAAAGCAGAAGTTGCAGAAATATTATTACAGAAGTTGCGATCGCTACGTAAAGAATTGGCTGATGAGCAATCTGTACCACCTTACGTGATCTTCCACGATTCCACTTTAAAATTGATGGTACAGGTGCAACCCCAAAACTTAACTGAATTTGCCAAACTTTCTGGTGTTGGTAGTCATAAACTCGCTCAATATGGCGAAAAGTTTATTACAGAAATTCGCGCCTACCGCCAAGAAAAAGGTTTGCAAAATAAATCTGTTACTTCCGTATCCTCTCCCAGCTCATCTTCTTCTTACACCGAATTACAGACATTACAATTGCATCAACAAGGTTTAAATATTGCTCAAATTGCCAAAAAGCGGAACCTTAGTCCGGCAACAGTTAGCAATCATTTAGAAAAACTAATTGAGAAAAACCAGCCAGTTGATTTAAATCAATTAGTACCTTTAGAACATCAACAAAAAATTTGGCAAGTTTTAGAAGTACTTGGTGACATTTCTCTTACTCCCATTAAAGAACAACTAGGTGAAAGCTACAGTTTTGATGAAATTCGCCTAGTACGCTGTAAGTGGCGGCGTGACAATCGCAAGTGATGATTGAAGAAGAACAAAGAATACAGAATCAATTAGTATGAATGATGAATTATATTTTATTAAAATACAACAGCAAGATTAAAGGAGTTAGCCGATGAGTGAGATGCTTAATACAGGAGTACGCTGGACAATTCATGATGTGGAACTCTTCGCAGAAAATGAAGGGACGCGCTACGAGATAGTTGATGGAGAATTATTTATGACCAGGGCACCTCACTTTAAACATCAGCAAACTTGTGGCAAAATTTTCCAACAGCTTAACATTTGGTCAGAGTCTACTGGTTTAGGAGAAGCTGTAATCAACCCTGGCGTTTTGTTTTCAGAATCAGATAATGTGATTCCTGATGTCGTTTGGGCTACTAAAGAAACCTTGGCGCTAACATTGGATGAAGCGGGACATTTAACTGGCGCACCAGATTTAGTAGTCGAAGTTTTGTCTGCTAGCAACGAAGATCAAAGACGAGATAAGGAAGCTAAACTTAAACTTTATTCTTCCAGAGGAGTAAAAGAATATTGGATTGCTGATTGGCGATCGCCAAAACTAGAGGTCTATCGGCGCGAACAAAATCAACTTAAATTGGTAGAAACCTTGTTTAATAGTGATATTATAGTTTCTCCTTTATTACCTGGTTTTAGCTGTACTGTAAACCAGTTTTTTCCTGTATAAATTTTAGGTTAAATGGAAAAACCAATAGCAAGTAACGCATTAACTAAAGTCCAGGTACTGATTATGGCGATCGCATCTGGTGTCTGTGTTGCCAACATTTATTATAATCAGCCAATCCTCAAAGATATTGCATCTTCTTTTCGAGTCGGTGAAGGCGAAGTGGGTAGCATATCTGTACTTTCACAAGTTGGTTACGGTTTTGGGCTTTTCTTTTTAATCCCATTGGGCGATAAAATCAATAAGAAAAAGTTAATTATTTCCTTACTGATATGTTTGTTCTTTTTGTTGATACTCATGACGTTTTCACAAAATATCATCGAAGTTTGGATATTGAGTGTAGCGATTGGAATTGCGACAGTATCGGCTCAGGTTATTCTTCCCTTAGCTGCAAGTATAGATAGAGTAACTACAGGCAAAACTGTAGGCTACATTTTTACTGGTATATTAATTGGAGTTTTAGGAGCAAGGGTTTTTAGTGGATATATTGGTGAATGGTTGAATTGGCGTTATGTATATGGATTTTCAGCAGTAATGGTTTTAATTGTTACTGTTTTATTAAATATATATTTACCCAATGTCAAAAATGAATTTAACGGTTATTATTTGGAATTATTAAACTCAACAATTCAACAATTCAAACGCTTTTCTTTGTTAAGAGAAGCGTCTTTAATTGGCGGATTATTGTTTGGTGTATTTTGCTCATTTTGGACAACATTGACTTTCCATTTAAGCGGAGCGCCTTTCAATTTTCAATCTGACACAATTGGGATGTATGGCTTTGTGGCGATCGCAGGTGCATTGATGGCACCAGTTTTTGGTAAACTAGCCGATCGAGGTAACTCGCAACGTTCCTTGACAATTGCTGTATCGCTCGTGATTGCAAGTTTAGTAATTGCTAAAATTGCTTCTAATTATGCACTGGCGATCGCTGTTGCTGTATTGTTACTAGATGTAGGTGTACAAGCAATCCAAGTCACCAATGTTGCAAGGATATACACTCTTGACGCTCAATCGAATAGTCGCATTAACACAGTTTACATAACTATCTATTTTATCGGCGGTGCTGTAGGTACTAGCATTGGTTTATTATGCTGGAATCTTGGTGGCTGGAATTTGGTAACTTGGCAAATGTTAGTTTTTACTTTGCTCGGATTTTTTATTATCATCAGACCTAAAAAGATTACAGCAAAAACAAATAAAGAATAACAAAAAATCGTGGTCACAAAGCAAAATTAAGCTGCTAAAAACTTTATTTAGTAGTAAGACTGCAATTATTCTTTATTGCCTAGGTTTTCGCTGTACTGTAGACCAGCTTGTTCTCTGTAAAATTTTATTTTGTGGAAATATGCACACTCGTTATTTTCCGAAAAAAATGTGCATAACTTTCATTAAGATATCGCTTTGCACCAATAACTAAATTTTCTCCTCATCAAAGCGATATCTAGAGACAATCAGCTTATATTAAGAAAAACTGGGGATTTCAGAGTTAGAATCTTTTGATGTTTCAGTAGAGCGCGATGGTGAAGTGTTTTGGCTTTTTGCAGACAGAATTACTAGCAATTTAGGCAGTGCAAGGCAAGCAACAGTGTTTAGCAGCGTCAGTAATATCCCATCGATTAAACTCATGTGTGATCGTCCTTATTTCAAAATTGGTGTTTACTATATTTTTAGTTTGAAGCAAAATTAGTACAATTGCTTCAAAGCAGCATTTTAATTTCTTTTATCGGTTATAAGCTAACTAAATATATTCTTATAATTTCAATTTGACTCGTAAAATCTCTTTTCTCTCTGCGTTTTCTGTGCCTCTGCGGTTAAAAAGTAATTAATTTAACCACAGAGGTGCAGAGAACACAGAGGTAAGAAGTGAAATTAGCTAACTTAAGTATATTTGAGAAGGCGTAAGCCCTCTAAGCGGAGAGCTTCAGGATATAGAGCTTTATAAATATTGCAATTTGGAGATTGAATATCATAACGGCCTGTAGCCTTAAACGTAGCCAAAGAGCAACCACCCGTACACCAGTATTTCCACTCACATGTACGACAGCCTTCTTTTTCCTCAACAGATAAATTCTGAATACCTGTTTTATCTTGTCGCACAACACTTAAAGGATCTTGAGCGTCAACTGAGGATACAGTTTTATGTAACTGCATCTGACATTTGGCGATTTGTCCTTGGTAATCAAATACAAGATAGCTTTGCCCAACTCCACAAGTTCGTTTATGAGGAGATGCTAAATTAGCACGATCAACTAATGAACCTAATAAGCTTCGATTAGGTAATTTCAATTCAATAACTTTGAATGCTGCCAACATTCCTTGAATCATTCTAGATTCTTCTAGTTGCAAGTCTTCGTAAGAAGCTGACAGTTCATTTTCACGATAAAAGTTGAAACTAAAGGGCAGATTATTCTCCAATATCCATTCAATCAGATCGGGTAATCCTTCTGCATTGCGCCCGCTAATGGTGATGGAAATATCGGGTATCAGCCCATTTTGTAAAGCAATCTTAATACCCCGTTCAACATCTTGAAATGAACCCTTTCCGCCTGCGTAATTTCGTTGGATATTGTGGAAATCTGATAATCCATCTAGTGAAATCATGAGACGCAGATTCAATCTTTGAAGCATCTCGATAATCTCAGGTGTAATCAATGTTCCATTACTGAGAACAACTCCATCTAATATAATGCCTCTTTCTTTGCTAAGGGATTGAGCGTATAAATGCAGTTCTTTAATTAAAGGAGAGCATAATAATGCTTCTCCTCCGGCATACTTCAGTTTGACGCGGCGATAATGATTTAAGCTCGCAGAGCGAAATGTAGATTCAATAGCTGCTCTGCCTATCTCTATTGACATATCCCTTGCTAAATGAGGAAGATAGCAGTAGTCACATCTTAAGTTACAGCGATCGGTGATATGTAACCATGCAGATAAAGTTTCTGGTATTTCATTTAGGTTAAATGAGCTATTTTTAGGAACAATTAAACGGGCTTGATATAGCTCTTGAATAGCTGTCTGTAAGTCTGTTTGGTTAATGTGAGAATTCTCTTTTGTGATATCATCTAATTTATGAGAATTTGTAAATATATTTCGTAAATATAATGCGGATTCATTTAGAACTGCTACTTTATGATTAGTTCCATAACAGATAGAGTAAGTATCATCTAGATTCATTATTTGCGAATTGGGAGATATCACAAACTCTGTCTCAAACATCCCCAGACATAATGATATATCTGAGCCTAATTCTGCTAAAGGGGATAAGTCACAGGCACAATCCCCTCCATCACAATCGCATTGTCCAGTTGGTACGCAGGTAGAATTGAGAGAAACTAAAATTCTGGGTCGATCAATTTTTTTACTAAGCATGAGAAGATGGCTGTTTTGTTGCACGGATTCTAGTCAAAAACATTTGTTGATCGCACCATTCTTTGAGAGCTTTATTATCTTGCCACTGATGTTTGAGTTGCTGGATTAGGGTTTTAGAAAGTTCTATAGGCAACCGTTCGATTTTCTTTTGCAGCAGATTTAACTCATGTTGGATCGAATAGGGACCAAAACCTCCATCCTGGAAGATTTTGGGTATGCCTTGAGCATATTTTGCAAAGGCAAGATCGTAGTTCGCCTGTTGAAATGCCACATCACCTTCTATCCGTAACATCCTACCAAAGTACAGTTGATAGGTATTTTGATATGACTGGAAGCGATCGCTAAGTTCTCGTGCATAATCTGAAATATGCTGGTATGCTTTTGCATAATAATCAAACTCTGCTTTCCCTACCAGGCTATCGATGGCATACCGCCTGTCATTGTACTCTAGACTAGTGTGGTAAGAGCGATCGTTGAGTTTGAGAGCTTGTTCTTGCAAAGAGCGATCGCACTTTTGAAACCCAAGATGCCAGTAAACACTGGCCGTTTGATGCCAAATTCCAGGCAATTCCTCTTCTAGTCCGTATTTTTCTGCCAGTTTCAGGCTTTTTTCTAAAGCATCTTGAGCCTGACTTAGCACATCTAGATCCCACTTTACCTGTGTTACATCCCAAACGGCTTCATTTACTACCTCGGCACTAAACCACTGATTTAAGCCTAAATGAAAGTATGCTCTACACAATATTCGATTATCATCTTCCTCATTATTACAACGGCTTAATGCTCGTTCAAGTAGCTGTTTAGCTTTAACATAGTTCCCCTCATTTACCGAAATAGTCGCAGAGGCAATTTCAGCATTGGCAATTTCGCGTTCAGTCTCTACACTCGACCACATATCAATAGCAGCCTTAAAACACTGTTCAGACTTGATATAATTTTTTTGTAATCCGTATAAATATCCCAAGTTATTCTGAATACTAGCCATAACTTGAGTTAAACCTTTGTTAGGAGTGTCAACTTCCATAGCAGCATCCCAACCTAGTTTGTAATATTTTTCAGCTTCGTTAAAATTGTTAAGTTGTCGATACAGATAACCAACTTGGTTCGCCACACCCGGAATCGCAGATGCTAGCTTTTTACCTTGAACTAAACATAAACACTTTTGCTGATATTTCAAAGCTTCATCATAAAGATGTAACTTAGCATTTAGCATTCCCAAGACATTACAAAGGTCTGGTTGATGAGAAGAATTAGAAGATTTATTAGCTAACATAGCCTCTAATTTTCTCACTTCATTTTCTGTTGTACCCTTGTCTTTTAGAGCGTGGACAAGCTTTGCTTCAAAAATAATCAACTTAAATCTTTGATCGAAATTTAGCTCTTTTTCAAACTGTTTTACAACTGCCAATAATTGATTAACAAAGCTGAATTTCTTTGATTGACTGCGGATCGTATTAGTAACTTCATGCCAAGTTTCAAAGCCGATAGTTGGGTCAGCGTATAAAGCATTCCATAGCCATCGCATTGTATTGAATTCTCGCAGTTGTTTCAGTTCTTCAATTAGAAATTCAATATTAGCGGCTTTATTAGAATTATCAGAGTAAAGTTGAACCTCCAATATTCTTTTCTGCGGCCCTAGCTGATAATCTTTTTTCTCAAAATATTTGGCAGCAATACGACTATCTCGTTTTCTCCATTCCAAATCCGGGTCAATATCTGACCATACAAATTTATCAATCAAGTCTCGCACAATATCATGTAATGATATTTGATTACCACTCATTACTGGTTTGATAAAAAAGTAGCTCTGAGCATCAATAAATAATTTTTGAGCATCTTCTGTCGATAGTTCTAATAGATTAGCAATATCAGAACTATCTAATGGATAAATACGTGAAAGTAACAGGGTTAGCCTATCCATTGATGTCCGAAGCTGCGTAATATGTCGAACCATCTCAGCTTCAAATCCACCCGTTTTCTCCAACCTGGCTGGAATAGTTTCTATATCTTCACTCTCTAACCAATCTGGAATAACTTCTCGATAAGCATACTCTACCCCAAATTCAATCATAATGGGGCTACCACTAGAAAGAACTATGATCTTTTGAACTAAGTTTTTCCCAAGAGTAAAATGAAGTTGCTCCTCTTTGGAAAGAATGTATGTCTGTACATCCTCATGAGTAAATTCATTTAACTCCAAATAGGTTAGTTCTGTTTCTGTGAACGACTTTTCCAAAATTTGACGAGCAATACTAGGGCGGCCTGCTAAAATTAATACGGCATTATCTAGTTGCTGGCATAGATTACCAATATATTCCCAAACTTCCGCTCTTCCCTCCGCTTGTCCTAACTTCTCAACTGTGTCAATTAAAAATACTAATCTCTGTTGTTTAGATTTTCGATTAATTTCATCGACTAAAAACTTTTCAAGCTGTCTTCGTTCTTCTTGGTATGCAGTTTGACTGAGGTGGTTTTCATCTTCTCGTAGTTGTCGTAACCGGAGCAGCCATTCTTGATATGTATTATCATACAATTGCTTGGCGATTTGAGTGCATAAATCTTCTGCATCATTAAAAACAGGAGTATCGCAATCAATAATTTCACTGGTTCCAATGTTTACTTGGTTGAGGCGGTTTTGTAATTCATTAAGCAACCAAGTTTTGCCAATTCCTCCTCTACCCTCCACTAAAACAACATGAAGCGTATTAGCTTCTTGAACAAGGGTAATAATTCGATTTAGATGTTCTTCACGACCAACAAACTCTAATTTATCTATTTCAGACATAATAGGCTCCTGAGTTAATTATTTTGAATAGCTTCATCAAGCTTATGAATTAAATATCTATAGGGTGTATCATTATATTCCTCATTGTGGAGATAGTAATTTACAAGAAACTGGAATTCCCAGTCATGCTCTACTTCAGATTTAAGCGTAGACAGAAATTCATGGGTTTGCTCTTGGTCTGTATTGCGGAATATTCCAATAGTTTCTTCAACAGTTTCATCAAAGAAACTTCTGCGAAGTTCTTGTCTATAAGCTAAACTATCGACACCACAATTGATAAATCCAGCATGTTGCTGAAGGCTTTGAAAAAAATACTGCATTGACCAAGTTCCTGCCACCGCAGAATCATTCTTGGATTTAAGCTCGTGAACATATTCCCAGCAAATTTGAGCCGCTTCGCTACAAAGCTTTTGAAAGCTATCAGGCGAACTTTCTCGAAGTAGACCAATAACTAGCAGCCGACGGGTCATTCCATCTTTGATAATCGTTTTGTCACGAGTAAAAATTGATGTCTTTGTCAGTTCTGCGTTTAATTTAAAACTATCATCACTGAAAGGTAGCTGAAATCTTTTAACGGCTTCCTTTAATATCCAATTACCATTTAGTATGGGAAATATACTCAGTTTCTCAATAGATTCATAGAGATGATTATTTTCTTTAGTCAAGCTTTCTTTAATCTGATCTCTACAATGTTTCAGGGTTCTTTCCCATAATTTGCTACCATAACTTTTTAAAAATAAATTAACTGTGTAACCACCACCTCTATAAGCTTTTAGGGCTTCAGCAATTCCCCCTGGATGTCCGCCAGTTAGATAAAGTAAGTGTCCTGCTAGTAATGCAAGACTTTCAGAAGTCATCTCAATCGGCTTGAGATATTTTGTTGCGGTATCCTGAATTACTTCCCAATTAAAAGGCGAGAGGATTAGTTTAGGGAAAATCCGATCTGAGGGAAGATCGGTAAGACATCTGGCTGCAATTACAACTCGAAGACTTTTGGAATTATCTTTAAAGAATTGTAGTTCTTTCAAACACTTTTCAATTCTCCATCCCAATTCTTTAAGTTGATCAAAAATCTCGTTTAAACGCTGTTTTTGTGGGGCATTTCCATCCAGATCGATTAGTAGTACAATACCTTTCTGTCCCTGCGATTGCCATTTAGCCCAATTTCTATGTAATAATAAACCTAAGTGTTCTCCCCAAGGCAACTCATTTCCTTCTTCAATCTGAAGATTGAGAGAAATAGCTAATTCTTTTTCTAAGTCTTCAATATTTTGATCTCCAGACATGGAAGCATAAGCGCAACACCATTGTAATTCTTGAAACCGCTTCTGGATCTGTTTGAGAAATGCTGTTTTCCCGTAACCTTTAGGAGCCGTTATCAGACGATAAGTAGGAGAATTATTTGCTGTAATTTCAGTAATTGCAGCATCCCGATTAGTGAATGGTATTTTATCAGGATCAACTTGCTCTAGAGTTTCTTGATTTAGCTGGTTTAACTCTGAATCAGCTTTTTTTATTTCCTCAAATTTATTATCAAGTTGCCTTTGTAATTTATTTTTATCTACATCATTAACCGTCCATCCTATTTGGTCGCTGATACTTTCAATGTCACTTTTTAAACGGGCTATTAGCTGCTCAAGATACTTCTTTCGGAAATCTGAAGAATTTTTCATTGCATTTAAATGGCATTAAGTTCGCTTTCTACTCGACCGAGTTCTTGTAGTATGGTGTTGATTTGGCGTTGAATGATATTGCGATCGCTCGCAGCGAGTGTATAGTTAAGTTGGTTGTAATACCAATTTAATATGAAGCTGCATAGAAAAGAGCCTCTAAAATAAAGTTATAAGAAGAGACAGATATTACCTGCTCAAGTGTAATACCAATTTTATATGAAGCTGCATATAATAGAGAAAACAAACTCGATAAATTAAAAGAACAATGAGCCGCCCTTTTAAGATTGAAATCGCAGAGAGCGAAGAAGAACTTAAAAAACGTCTACAAACAGCCAACTTAGGGAATCAGAAAGAAAAACTACAGATGCTGTGGTGGATAAAAAGCGGGCAGGTTAAAGAGCAGCAAGACATTGGAAAACGCTTGGCAAAAGATACTTCAACGGTCACAAGATGGTTGCAGAAGTATAGAACTGATGGGATATCAGGCTTATTAGAAATCAAAAAGGCACCAGGAGCAAAACGGAAAATCGATGATGCTGCGATCGCAGCACTTGAGGAGGAGTTAAAAACAGGAAAAGGCTTTAGTAGCTATGGTGCAATAGTTGAGTGGTTAAAAGAAGAACATGCACAAGATATAGAGTATGCAACGGTTTATGCCTGGGTTCGATATCGATTAGGGGCAAAACTAAAAGTGCCTCGCCCTCAAAGCCATAACCAAGACGAGAAATTGGTATCTGAATTTAAAAAAAACTCGGAATCATTCTTAATTGTCTAGAAAGACATCTAGCACCCGGCAAGTGTGTTCGCTACCTTTGCCAGGATGAAACTAGGGTTGGACTGAAAACTCTTACAGGAAAAGTGATTACAGCTTTGGGAGTTAAGCCTACTGTTAAGGTGATATGGCCAAGAGATAAATGCGTGGATTTATGGTGCAATTGAACCATTGACTGGAGATCATTTCCTTTATGAGTATCCGAAGTTGAATGGCGAGTGTTTTCAACAGTTTTTGGACTGGCTATCTCAACAATTAGGTTAGGTAGAGATTACGCTATTTTACAGGTTGACCAAGCACCTGCTCATACAAGTTCAGCGATTCGTTGGCAAGAATTTATTATTCCTCTGTTTCAACCACCTTCAGCCCCTGAACTCAATCCCATTGAAAGGCTTTGGCAGCTCCTCAAGAAACCACTCAAAAATCAACTTTTCTCTTCTTTACAGACTTTACGCGATCGCATCCAAGAAATATTTGACCAACTTACACTTGAGCAGGTAATATCTGTCTCTTCTTATAACTTTATTTTAGAGGCTCTTTTCTATGCAGCTTCATATTAAATTGGTATTAAAACTGTTTGACTCTCATGTAATAGATTTAACAATTAATATATTAATGGTTATATTAGTTATATATGTACTCTAACTTCAATTAGTAATTATACTGAGTTAAACTCTGGCGAGGAAACAAAGGTGTAGTCCAAGCCTAAGAGTTTCAAGTAGTTTTTAGCCTTGCATTTCGAGTCTTAGCGGGTTTAGTAATACTCTTTGGTTAAGGCAAAAGATGCGATATATCGGCTTTTTGTGATGTTTATAGCAATCCTGAATCATTGCTGATAAACAAAAACCCCAACTTCTGAAATAAGTCAGGGTTATACGGGTTTCAATTATTGCAATCGAAATAAATTTACTACTGAACTACACGATCGCACTGTGAAAGTATGTACGTACTGTCCAATATGCTTGTGTGAAAATGATAAATACTTACAGCATAAGAGTTTCAGCAATCATAGTCGAATCAGCTTTAGCGTAGCTCATCGTAGACATCGCTTGAATAAGTAGACGCATAAACTATCATTTAGAATGTAAAAATATAAGTGTTGGAAAAAAATAAATTTTTCCAATTTGGCAAACAATCCATCAATTCGGAGAACACTTGGAACAAAAATCAGGACTGAATTTGCAGTATTGACTACCTGTTAATGAGTACACTGTACAATAAGGAAAACTCGTAAGTTCGATTTTGGCTATTTGCAATTTTGAACCGTTCCGCGACACTCCATTAGGTTTGGTTTTATCAGCCAGAAAGATTGCTACAAGCTTAGGAAACGCTATGCAAATAGTAATATTGACCAGCGTTAGCAGTATAGCGTCTATCAAATTCATAGGTAATCATCTCCTGTGAAAAATAGGCGGTCGCTGTTTTGAGGTGCAAGCATAATATTATGTGTAGGATTGACTTTCAGTCCATCTATTGCTTGCACTCTATGTAAAATAACTTTAACATAAATTTTTGTAAATATAAACGTGGAATTTCTGGAATTATTATACACAGAAGGGAATGTGGATAATAAGGACGGTTATTGTAGCGGGATAACAAAATAAACTGGAAAAACAATTAATTTACGATATTTAGGTAAGGTGTTATGTCAAAAACCCAAACCGCGTCTTCTTTTTTATCTA
Organism: Nostoc sp. UIC 10630; assembly: GCF_010747425.1. NCBI lineage: Bacteria > Bacillati > Cyanobacteriota > Cyanophyceae > Nostocales > Nostocaceae > Nostoc > Nostoc sp. UIC 10630. The sequence goes on along the minus strand of NZ_JAAGOG010000060.1, from coordinate 17,483 downwards.
ACATCAGTGAGCAAGAACGTGAGGCATTAAAGCGGTTGGTAGATTACACAAAAGTGGAATCGCTACCAGAAGTTTGGCCTTTGGCATCTCAACGATTTGGTGATGTTGTTGCCCTCCGCAGTCCTCACGCTAAACCAGAAATTGTGATTACTTATACACAGTTAGCGGAGCAAATACAATTATTTGCTGCTGGGTTACAGGCGTTGGGAGTGAAGTTAGGCGATCGCATTTCCTTAATTTCTGACAACAGTCCCCGGTGGTTTATTGCCGATCAAGGCATAATGGCTGCTGGTGCAGTTGATGCGGTGCGTAGTTCGCAAGCAGAAAAAGAAGAATTGCTGTTTATCATCGCTAATAGCGGCAGTACAGCAATAGTAGTTGAGGATTTAAAGACACTTAAAAAACTACAAGACCGTCTCAACGATTTACCAATTCAGTTTGCAATCTTAATTTCAGATGAAGCACCACCAACGGGCGAAACTCTAAAGGTGCTGAATTTTGCACAGTTGATCGAAATTGGGAAAAATCATAATTTTGTGCCAGTTAAACAAAATCGTGATGCTTTGGCAACCCTAATTTACACCTCTGGCACTACAGGTAAACCCAAGGGTGTAATGCTGTCTTATAGCAACTTGATGCACCAAGTAACAACCTTTGGCACAGTATTGCAACCAAATGCGGGCGACATTGTTCTCAGTATTCTACCTTCTTGGCATAGCTACGAGCGGACTGTTGAATATTACCTACTATCTCAAGGTTGTACGCAAGTTTATACCAACTTGCGTTCTGTGAAAGGAGATTTGAGACAATTTAAACCTAATTATATGGTGGGTGTACCCCGCCTGTGGGAATCGATTTATGAAGGAGTGCAAAAGCAGTTTCGCGAACAACCTGCCAAAAAACAACGCCTAATTAACTTTTTGTTGGGCATTAGCGACAAATATATTAAAGCGCGGCGAGTTGCTCAGGGATTGGATTTAAATAATCTTCATGCTTCAGCCATCGAGCGATTAGCAGCTAAGATCCAAGCATTGGCTTTATTACCCCTCCACGCCTTGGGAGAACGATTAGTTTATGCCAAGGTGCGAGAAGCCACAGGAGGATACGTCAAGCAGATGATTAGCGGCGGCGGTGCGCTTCCCAGACACATCGATAACTTCTTTGAAATTATTGGTGTGCAGATTTTGCAAGGCTATGGCTTGACAGAAACTTCTCCTGTTACCCATGTGCGCCGTCCTTGGCGAAATTTGATTGGTGCATCAGGACTACCACTCCCCGCTACAGAAGCTAAAATCGTAGATCCTGAGACAAAAGCGCCTTTGCCAATAGAGAAGCGAGGCTTAGTATTGTTGAGGGGGCCGCAGATTATGCAAGGCTATTACCAAAATCCGGAAGCGACAGCGAAAGCAATTGATGCTGAAGGTTGGTTTGATAGCGGCGATTTGGGCTGGTTGACACCACAAGACGATTTAGTGCTGACTGGCAGAGCAAAGGATACGATTGTATTGACTAACGGGGAAAACATCGAGCCACAGCCGATCGAAGACGCGTGTTTGCGATCGCCCTACATCGATCAAATTATGCTCGTCGGTCAAGATCAGCGCAGCCTGGGAGCCTTGATTGTCCCCAATGTCGAAGCCCTAGAAAAATGGGCGCAGAACGATCCGGCCACTTCTTCACCTAGTCAAAAAATTGACTTGGAGAGTAGAATGATCCAGGATTTATTTCGGCAAGAATTGAATCGAGAAGTGCAAAATCGTCCAGGCTATCGACCGGATGACCGCATTGGGACATTCAAACTCATTCTAGAACCGTTTTCTATCGAAAATGGTTTGATGACACAAACACTAAAAGTTCGCCGACATATCGTCACGGAACGTTATCGCGATATTATTAACGGCATGTTTGCCTGATAATTCCACCTCCCAACTGTAAAGAGTGAACGTGAAATATTTATGGATGTCTCCAAATCTAATTTGCTTCTGAAACGCGTCGTTAACGTCAAAGTTATTGTGACTCCCCTCTGGAAAGAGGAAGTACAACAGCAGTTACAAACCCAGATCAATCAACTCGATCAGCAACTGCAACAGCTAGACGTAGAAGGACAAAGAGCGATCGCAGCAATTCAAAAGCAGAGTCTGCAACCACCCGGGCCCCAGACCCTCCAACAGATTGATAATATCCAACTCCAAGTCAATCAAAAGAAAAGTGAATTTCTAGAACAAAAAAATCAGTTGCTGCAAAATCTCCAGCAAGTGCAGTTTCTCCAGCAAGATCAGGAAGTCAACCAATTCCAAATGGAAGGCTTTTTCCGGGTAGAGATAGGAGATAACCTGATTAGCAAAATGCAAGTCGAAATCGTTCTGCGCGATGGCGTTGTAGAAGAAATTCGCGGTGACATTTAAATTTGTCATTTGTCCGTTGTCATTTGTTTTGTGACCAATGACTAATGACCAATGACCAATGACCAATGACTAATGACCAATAACTAATGACAAATGTGATTTAACTTAGTGCGGGAGAGGCTCCCAGCCGAACATTCTACCTGGGAGCCAGCCCAAACAATTTGCCAGACTGGAGGAGAACTAATAAATAGCGATCGCCCGAAGGCTGACATCTCAACTCGATATTTAACTGCACTAACTGCATCATCACCCCGCTTGAATTGGGTAATCGTCACTAAAGCCTGATTTCGTTGTGGATAAGCTACCTCTACCTTTCGCGTTCCTTCCACTGCTGGTATGCTGTCAAAGGCATTCAGAGCGAGGGTAGCAGGATCGCTTCCTTGGAGAGATGAGTTAATATTTTCTAAAGGTATAGTTTTATAGTTAGAGCGCTCTGGGTATGCCACAACCTCTTGAGATTGATGTATTGCTCTCACCTGCTGGGTTTGACCATAACTAGTCTCAACAATCGGTGCAGATTGCTGGCGCTGGGTAATATATACTCCAGCGCCAGCAGTGGCAAAGATACCTAATATCACAATCAAAAAGAATTTTAGCTTTGCCGACATAAAAGTAAACAGGAATTTCAAATAGGTTTATTACCAATTTTGAATTCTAGATTGAACTGCATTCCATATCCTCTACCTGTGAGCAGCTCTTGTATCTTAAGCATCCGGTATGAGGATGTATAAATAGCAATCCCATTTAATCTGTAGAAACTCATGGTGGTTTTTGCAAGTCAACGATTAAAACGAGATCGAGATATTGGCTAACCCCTAAGGATTGCTCTGCTCTGTATTATTTATAGACATCCAATTTACATTTAGGTTCCTGGGGTTAAGAGTTAGGAACTCTCCCAATACCAATTTCCAATTCCCTATTCCCAATCTAAAATATAAAATCTCCAGCCCAAAACTCTCCTGCCAAGATACAATTCGATCTGATGAAAGCTGTTAAAGTCCATAAACCATTGATTTCCAAACCACCCTATGAGCATTCATGAAGTATTTATGCCGGCGCTGAGTTCCACCATGACGGAAGGCAAAATCGTCTCCTGGGTGAAATCGCCAGGGGACAAAGTGGAAAAAGGCGAAACAGTGGTGGTTGTAGAGTCAGATAAAGCAGATATGGATGTAGAAACCTTTTATGAAGGCTTTCTTGCCCATATCATAGTTGAAGCTGGTGAAACTGCCCCGGTAGGATCTGCGATCGCCTTCATAGCCGAAACTGAAGCTGAAATTGAACAGGCGAAATCTCTTGCCAATTCCTCTGGCGTGGCTGCTACTACTACCTCTGCCCCTGAGCCAATCCCCGCCACAGCCTCAGTTGCAACACCTGCCTTAGCGTCTCAAAACGGCTCTAATCACAAAGAAGGAAGACTTGTAGTTTCACCCCGTGCCCGCAAATTAGCCAAAGAACTCAAAGTTGATTTAACTACACTCCAAGGCAGTGGCCCCTACGGTCGCATTGTCGCCGAAGATGTAGAAGCATTGTCCAATAAGGGCAAACAACCCGCCACTGCTCCAGTTGCCCCACCAGCAGCTGTACCAACCAGCGCCCCAGTTGCATCCCCAGCACCTCGCACACCAGCACCCGCGCCAGTGGTAGCTGCTGTTCCTGGTCAAATCGTACCTCTAACTACCTTCCAAAATGCCGTAGTGCGGAACATGGTAGCCACCATATCCGTGCCCGTCTTCCGTGTCGGTTATACAATTACCACTGACGGATTAGACAAACTTTATAAACAAATTAAATCCAAAGGCGTGACAATGACAGCGCTACTGGCGAAAGCTGTAGCAGTGACATTGCAAAAACACCCATTGTTAAATGCTAGCTATTCAGACCAGGGTATTGTTTATCATTCTGATATCAACATTTCCGTAGCCGTAGCGATGGATGATGGCGGATTAATTACACCTGTGCTGCAAAATGCAGATGCAGTGGATATTTATTCTCTATCGCGTACTTGGAAGTCTTTGGTAGAACGTGCCAGAGCAAAACAACTACAACCCCAAGAATATAACAGTGGTACTTTTACTCTGTCTAATTTGGGGATGTTTGGCGTAGACAAATTTGATGCGATTTTACCGCCTGGACAAGGTTCAATTTTAGCGATCGGGGCATCCCGTCCGCAAGTAGTAGCAACACCCGACGGTTTATTCGGCGTGCGGCAACAAATGCAGGTGAATATTACTTCTGACCACCGCATTATTTACGGTGCCCATGCTGCGGCGTTCTTGCAAGATTTAGCAAAATTGATTGAGACAAATCCTCAATCTTTGACAATGTAATTTTGAAAAGACACCAAATTTAAATGTTAGCGCTATGAGCGAACAGCCTTTTTCGTAGAGTAGCGCTAACAATAAACAACACCTAAACTTAAATTTTTATGAACAAACCTTGATCTGTTTCTCCCTTTGAAGCCATCAAAAAAATGGATTTACTACCAAACCTTGTTGCCTTGGCACACTACTAGGGAGAAACAGTTAATTCACGAAAAGCTTGGGTTGCGTTGATGTCAGGAAAACCGAAATGGATTAAACAACTACAAAGTTGCTGACGCTTAGTGAAGATACACTGTTTAATTGTGCGAATTTTTTCTGAGCAAATCCACTATTGCTGCCATCTTGGTCGAAGTAAAGCGCCCCTGAGCTACTGTCGAAAATCAATCGCTGATCTTTTGTTGTTGCAGTTGTACCGAGGGTAAATTGACTAGGGAGGATTGAATTTGGTGATAAACTGCCACCGAAACCCACAGCAGATAATTGAATGTAGTCAATGAGACCGAAGTCATAGATAACATCAAGCCCTTCGTTAGAACTATTGAAAACAAAGGTATCTTGATTTGCACCACCAGTCAGAAAATCATTACCACCACCACCGATCAAGACATCACTCCCATCACCGCCAATTAGAGTATCATAATCGTTGCCACCGTTGAGAGTACTACTACCGCCACCACCAAAGGCAGATAGATAATCATTGCCATCGCCGCCATTTAGCAAGTTATTCTTATATGAATTCTCAACAGTCAAGCGATCGTTACCTGTACCACCATCGAGATTATTGGTACTAAATGAAGAGTTAGCATTTAAGGTGTCATTACCCGTACCACCCTTCAAAGTAAAGAAGGTGTTATCGAAATGGAAGCTAGCGCCAGTAGCAGATAGATAATCATCTCCATCGCCACCATCTAGTATATTAGTACCAGATGAATAGTCTGCGTAAATGAAATCGTTACCTGCACCACCATTCAAGAAGTTACCACCATAGGTAGCTTTAGCATTTAAGGTGTCATGACCTGCACCACCATTCAGGGTATTACTGCTGCCAAAGAAGCCGGAGTAGCTATTAGCAATAGATAAATAATCATTGCCATCGCCACCATCTAGTAGGCTCGCTCCACCTGTAGCTTCTGCATATAAAAAGTCGTTACCTGTACCACCATAGATGGTATTCTTATTACGTGAATTGTCGCTAACACGTAAGAGATCGTTACCTGCACCGCCATTGAGGGTGTCATTGCCACCACTACCGCCGTTGAGTGTATCGTCGCCGTTGCTACCTACAATATTGTCGTTATATGCTGTACCTTTGATTTCTAATCGTTCGATATTCTTGTAGCGGACTTGATTTGTGTCGGCAGTAATGGAACCTTGGTTAGTACTAGGGTCGTATGTTGAGGTGATACCTGCGATCGCATTACTATAGTCAATGTACAAGTAATCGTTATCTGTGCCTCCATCAACTGTTTGAGTTACCAAAGAATAGACAATATTCTCTGGGCTACTAATATAGAAAGAGTCATCACCACTATCACCATTGAGAGTGTTAGCACCCTGAACTCCATAGGCATAAAAAGTGTCTGCTCCGTTTCCACCTGAAACTGTATTCTTGCCTTTCCATTGATAATTAATGTCAAGGGTGTCATTTCCATCACCTCCGTCGAGAACATTATTACCAGCAGACAAATCAGCTGCAATATAATCATTTCCGGTTCCACCCCGAAGGGTATTGTTTCCTACGGCGTAGCGAGCAGAAAGACGATCATCTTCAGAACCACCATCTAAGATATTTTTTCCATAAGAGAAGGAAATATCTAAGGTATCGTTTCCACTTCCACCCTTAAGGGTGTTATTTCCAGTCGAGCTATAAACGTAAAGTTCATCATTTCCCGCCCCACCATCTAAAAGGTTGTTCCCAGAAGAGTTGGCGGCATAGAAGGAATCATTACCGGCTTCACCATATAGATTATTATTACCCTCTTCTCCGTTTAAATAGTCATTACCTAAGCCACCATAAAGATAGTCATCACCTAAACCTCCATAGAGTTTGTCATTATCCTCATCACCATAAAGATAGTCATTACCTAAGCCTCCATAGAGGTTGTCGTCTCCCGCAAATCCTATGACGGTATCATTCTCATTACCACCATAAAGAAAATCAAGGTAATTTTTATTATCTGTACCCTTGATAATTGCCATAAATTTAGTTCCCTTGAAATCAAAGTTTTACACAGTTTTTAAGTTTTCAATTTGCATTTAGTGCTGTTGTAATGCACTAATGATTACCGAAAGTTTGCACCATCGGCAGGCTTTGTGTCGCTATGAGGCGGCACCATTTCTGTATGAAGATTGACCCAGTTGATGGGCTTACTGGTAATACTTTAATAGTTGTCTAACGTTTTTCAGAAATATCTCTAGCCTTGGGAACTGCACACGTTAGAGCAATAAATCATCTCAGGCTCTTATTAATGCTCTTTGGAGTCAATAGTAATTTTGCCAAATATGTCAAACAATTAATGGCGTAAAATCTGCCTGGGAAGCTATAAGGCTTCAATTAAAAGGTTATCATCCTGCCAGAGGAGCGCATTTTCTTTGACACTAAACTTTACTTTCTTCTACCCAAATATTTGCCCCTTTAAAAACTCAAGATTTCAAAATGGACGAGGTTTATATACATGATGAGCTAGACTGTCATGTATAACTTGGGATAATAGATCAATATTTAGGCACTAGATAAAAGCCTCAAGTACCACTACGTACAGAAGATGGTAAATTTGAAACTGATTATAGAAATTTACCGAAGCAGTTAAGGTCGATTTGCCTAATCGATGAAGCAAAGTATGGGAGAAACTTTAGAAATAGCTGAGAAAAATTAAGTAACCAGAAGTGAAGTGATATAAATTTTTGCTTGCGGTGGCGAATTGTATTAAGTGTTATCTCTAGGCTACTTAATATCTATGCACTTACCTCAGCGTGCCTCTGCATTTAAAAAAGAAAAAAGGTGGGCATTACCCACCCGACAAATTTATCCTTTAACACAAAGAACTTGCTTTAGTGTTGCTACAACTTCAACTAAATCTGCTTGATTTGCCATCACTTGTTCTATCGGCTTATAAGCACCTGGAATTTCATCTAACACGCCCTCATCTTTGCGGCATTCTACACCATTTGTTTGCTCTATCAAATCATCAAGTGTGTAGACATTTTTTGCCTTATTTCTAGACATCAAACGCCCCGCGCCGTGAGAACAAGAACAGAAACTATGAGCATTACCTTTACCCTTAACGATGAAAGACTTTGCTCCCATCGAACCAGGAATAATCCCATAATCTTCAGTCTGGGCACGAACTGCACCCTTACGAGTAACATATACATCCTCGTCAAAATGCACTTCTTTTTCGGCGTAATTGTGATGACAATTAACTTGTAATAAAGGTTTAGTTGCTTTCCCGCCTACCAGATGTTTTTCAACTATGTGCTTAAAACGCGCCATCATCACATCGCGGTTGACACGCGCATAGTTTTGTGACCATTGCAAATCATGCCAATATGCCTGGAATTCTGGCGTACCAGCGACAAAGTGAGCCAAATCAGGGTCAGGTAATTTATTACCTGCCATTTTTGCTAATTCTCTGGCTGTGTGAATATGACACTGGGCAAGTTTATTGCCGATGTTACGTGAACCAGAATGCAGCATCAACCAAACTTGATTCTCTGTATCCAGGCACACTTCAATAAAGTGATTTCCTCCACCGAGAGAACCCATCTGTTTCATTGCTTTACCTTGTAGGTCTTGCACACCGCGATGCAAGTCTTTAAAATCATCCCAATGTTGCCAGTTACTGACGGATTTTTCAACGTCTTTATTTTCGTTGAATCCAGTCGGAATTGCTGCTTCAATATCCAAGCGGATTTTCTTCAGTTTTCCTTCTAGTTGTTCGGCGGTAAATGCTGTTTTGATAGCGCTCATCCCACAACCAATATCCACGCCTACAGCAGCTGGGATAATTGCCTCTTTGGTTGCAATTACAGAACCAACTAAAGCACCTTTGCCTAAGTGGACATCTGGCATTAAGGCCACATGCTTAAACACAAATGGTAATGATGCTACATTTTTTGCCATCTTAGTTTCTTCTGGGCCCAAAGAGTGATTTGCCCAAGATAAAACGGGTGCTGGTGTAGTAATTTCTAACTTTTCGTAGGGCATAATTTATTCTATTTGGGATTTTAAATTTTAGATTAGGTCTACGCCACTGATAATTTATCTAGTAGTTTTTTAGTATTTGTAGTAAACACTAAATTTATTACTACTAACTTGCTTACTCATAAATTTAAACTTGACATACTACTTAGTTGTAGCAATTTAAATGTTTATTGTCTTTCATTTAACTCGTTCAGTCTTCGTGAAGCTGAAGAACTACTTTTAGGAGTAGCATATTTATACTACAAATGTAACTCATGCTATTACATGCGTCAAGTCCATACCAGAGAGAGAAAACAGATGTTTTCTAGATATATTAAAATTTGTAAAGAAAATTGCTCTGTTTAAATAAGCTCTTAAAGTTCTGACACAATATGGCAGTGCGTCAAGATACAATCTGGGAACGTTTTTTATCTCCTGTAGTGCGTCTTTTGATTGATGAAGACGGGTTACAGCGTTACGCTGATAGTATTGACTGGGAGAAAGAGGGCGATCGCTTCCGGCGAGATGATGTGATAATTCCCTCGTACTACAGCAGTCAAAACTTTCACGGGATTACAGGTGGCTATCTCACTTACAATGCAGCAGTTACTTACGATCCGATTACACAATATGTTCTACCGCCTAATGAAACTACTGTCCGTCAAGCTTTAGTTGATGCCGTCAAGGTAAAACCACGACGCATACTTGATTTAGGTTGTGGCACAGGTTCCACTACTCTAATGTTAAAACGAGCTTTTCCCGAAGCGGAGGTTATTGGTTTAGATTTATCACCCTATATGCTGGTAAGGGCAGAAGATAAAGCTAGAAATGCTAGTTTAGAGATAGTCTGGCGACACGGAAATGCAGAAAAAACCAGTTTCAGAGATGCAACATTTGACTTAGTGACAGCTTCTTTGCTATTCCACGAAACTCCAAATGAGGTGTCCTTAGCAATTTTGCAGGAAAGCTTTCGGTTGCTAGTAACTGGAGGGCAAATCCTAATTCTAGATGGGAATCAAAAGACTCTGCGGCAGCTAGAATGGCTTAATGATGTTTTTGAAGAGCCATATATTCGTGAGTATGCTGCTGGTAGTATAGAGGCAAATATGGGTGCGGCCGGATTTGAAGCAGTGCGATCGCAGGATGTATGGTGGATAAATCAGGTAACTGGCGGCGTTAAACCGATCGCAACTGAAAATGTCCGTCGTTATACTCCCACATCAGTAGATAATAATGATTTGGAGGGACTTGGATCTCCCGCATTTGGCATAATCGCATGAGTTTAAAGGCAGTTCTCTTTGATTTCAATGGTGTCATCATTAACGATGAGCCAATCCACCTACAACTGATCGATGAGATTCTCATTGAAGAAAATCTCCAACCCCAAAAGGTGAGTGAGCGTCAAGCTTCTCTTGGACGCAGCGATCGCGCTTGTTTTCAGCAACTACTCGCTAATCGTGGTAGAGTCGCCAACGAAAACTACTTAACTCAGTTGTTGTACCGCAAAGCCCAAGCTTATACGGTGGAGTTAGAGAAAATAGAGAAACTGCCTTTATATCCAGGTGTTGAAGACTTAATATATCAGGTGCGATCGCGGAATTTGAAATTAGGATTAGTCAGTGGCGCTCTTCGCCAAGAAATAGAATTGGTACTCCATCGTGCCAAACTAGACCAACATTTTAAAATTATCGTTGCGGGCGATGACATAACCACCAGTAAACCAGAACCTGATGGTTATTTACTGGCAGTAAAATGCCTAAATAAAGAATATCCTGAATTAAACCTTCAACCACAAGAGTGTCTGGCAATTGAAGATACCCCCGCAGGTATTGCCGCAGCGAAGCGATCGCAGATGCAAGTTGTTGGTGTAGCGAACACTTACCCATTCCACATGCTTCAGCGCTGCTGTAACTGGACTGTTGATTATCTCAGTGATTTAGAACTGGAACGCGTGCAGAAGATTTATTCTCAAAAAGAGCCTCAGCCATCGGCAACTGAATGTTAGAATACTCTATGGTGATAGTCTATTGAGTTAATGAGTAATATTACTCTTGACTTAGCAACGATTCAGGGGAATTAGCTCAGTTGGTAGAGCGCTGCGATCGCACCGCAGAGGCCATCGGTTCAAATCCGTTATTCTCCATTTGTACTGTAGAGCGACAAATTATTTGTCCGTAGCGACAAAATATTTGTCAAATTGTCCAGAGCGACAAATAATTTGTCATTACAATTTTGCGCTGCTTAACTTACTGCTTTAACTGTTGTACGATCGCAGCGCTCCTTTCAACCCTCCTAATAACTTAGTTATACTCTTTAACCATTTTAAAATTTGGTTAGTGCGAGTACATAGTTTCTATTACTTATTTTTTTGACCCATTTTAGCCGGGATGGTTTTTGCAACCTCGGATATCGCTTTTAGACTGCTATACGCTTTCTCCTTCTTTCTAACCTACCCCTAGCCAGAATGATTGTTGAAATATGCGATCGCAGAGGCTGACTAAAGCTCTTGGCAAAAGCTTTTAACCCACCTCTAGGCGGGATGGTTGTTGAAACTTCTAGGGAGAATGAGATGTCGAGCGATCGGTTCTTTCAACCCACCTCTAGCCGGGATGGTTGTTGAAACTGTAAAATTTTGAAAGATTTTGCCCTTGGGTGCTTTCTTTCAACCCACCTCTAGCCGGGATGGTTGTTGAAACTCGACCCGTCTATACCCTTATCAGTACAGGCTTCCAAATTTAAATTTGGCAGCGAAAGTACATAAACGCCTTTTCGTTCCTCTGACTAGAGCCTATCTTCGTGTATAAGAGATTGAAATTAAGGCTGGACAAGGGTTTTAATTTTTGGCGGGACTCCAGGAATTTTGCTCCCGCTTCGACACACCAAAAAAATATTTGGAGAGTTCCCCCGATGAAGGGGGTGATTCAGTAGCCACCACTGCGGTAATCCGCACCGTTGCTAGAACGGTTAGGGCTTAATAAGCCTTACTTCTTATTGCAGGGAGCGCACCTATCCTGTCTTGCGACAGCAGCATCAGAAGCGGGCAGCTACCAGGGACAGAAAGCAAAACGGTCTCACGACCAAACTAACCCAGATTTTTCGCAACACATTGGCTCTAAAGAAATTGGTCCTAAAGAGCATGAACTGCGGCGCTATTATTTCTATATTATATTTTCAAGGTTCAGTATTTCAACTAAAGCACCTCAAGTTAGCGCTGTTGATAAGCAAACAAAGCTAAATCTCTGACTTGTTCCTGTTGAGTGTCTCTAATTGGCTGTGACCCCCTTTCAATAGATATTCCAATTTTTGCAGCTTGGATTTGAATACTCTCGATTAATCGACCATAACTCCAACGGTGGACGCTGACACGATAATCTTTGGCATAGTTTTGTTGACCTTCCTTGTAACCTGGAATTTTTTTCTCTGCTCTGGCTTGAACTTCGCTTTGAATGATTTCTCGCATATCCTGAAGTTGAGGTAGAACAATGCTGCCAGCAGAGTAAGTTTTTGCGATCGCAACAATCGCATCTGCCAGTAATCTATCAACATATTGCCCTAACTCTGATTCACCAAATGAGTTTGGCGCGTTTTGTTTCTGGGCTTTGTGGCGTTTGTGTGAAAGGCGTTGCTGTTGCTGTCGCTGGCGGTTGAGAAGATTATATTTGCCACCAAGTAGTTGTTTTACGCTGCGATAAGTCAGAACTTTATTTTTGGCAGCATCTATCACAGCAACGGTTACTGGTTTATCTAGACCAAAACTGACACCAACCAGAATATTAGATTTTCCTTGATACAGAGGTTTGCTAGGACGATCGGGGAAGGGGTTGTTAAGTTTGCGCCTCTGAGTTCGCTCACTTTCTAAACGAGATAGTTGTGTCTGACTGAGATTACCTTTTTGTTCCATATTCTGAATGGTTTTCTCAGCTTTGTTGATTTTCTCAAAACGAACTAGTTCTGTTTCCTCTTGTGTCCACAAACGTGTTTCTACAGAGCATTGAAGAATTAAGCGGTGAATCTTCCACGGCTTACCTTTACCTTTTCTTTCCTGCCAAAGCAGACGTGCAGAACGGAGAATAAATAGGCCAGAAGAGTATGTTTCTTTGTCCTCATGCCAAATTTGCCAGTCTTGGCAGAAGCGTTGAAAATAATGAAGCTGGCGAGAATCACAATAAACCTCAAATTTGGGTTCATTCATTAGTTTATTCAACCCATTAAATTTGACAAAGATACGACCTTTATCGTTTATCAACCAAGTTAGGTCTGTATTGGTTTCATAATCAACAGGATATGGCATATAGCTATTTCCTCTCAGGAGGGTAGCTTGCCAAGATTTAGCTTCATCTTCATTCAGAGGGACTTTATTAACCACCTCTGACAAAATTTCTAGCCATTTTTCTCCTGTTAAATCTCGTCCCTTGGGTTTACGACTTTTGATTTGATTTCTTAAACGTTCAATTTCAATTTCTTTTTTACGCCTACCCTTAGCATATTCGTCGGGATCTTCATCAACCTCACTGACCTGACATTTATTTTTGAGCAGATAGGCAAGGGCGCACCGAGATAAACAGTCTTCTGTTTTTTCGTAAATATCAAATAATCCATTGAAAAGTGTGGTATTTGAAGAGTCTTTTTTATTTTTTTTAGTCTTATTGCCTTTTTTGATTTTGGATTTCTGATTTTTATCATCAGTGAAATTGGCAACAAATGAAGTCAAAATTTCAGTAGCTTTGGCGCGAATAATATCTAAATCACACTGACTTTCTTGCTGTAATTCTATATCGCTTTTCAACATATTTAGCCAGCGTTCTTTTCCTTTTATTTGGCGCTGTCGTCGCTGTTGTAAGGCGAACCAAGATTTATAAACTTCCTTAACTAGAGTAACTGCTGATGTGTAAAAACGACCTGGCTGGTCAGCAAAACGGTCTTGTATTTTGAGAGAGTCACATATTGTCTCGATAGTGTTTTTAGGCACTTCACCTTTTTGTAACCAAGTCTCAAAATTAGGATGTTTACTTAGCTGTTCCAATAACTCGTTAATTAGTGGTGCGTTTTTCTCAGTCATTAGTTCCCAGAAGATACGGAGGCTGTTTTCCTCACTAACCAATCGACATTGAATAGTGATAAGGCTCATGGTGTGTTTAGCTGTGTGGCATTGATGAAAGTTTCTCTCTTGATCTTGAACTGGTTTTGCTACCTCTCCTTTTATTATAAGCGCAATAGCGCAATAGCATAAAAGCTTTTTAGCGCAAATGTGCTTTTGTTAAAAGGCTGTGCAACAATTAACCCCGAACCAAGGCATGATGTGGAGATGGCAGAAGAAACGAGAGAAGTTCGGGGAAGAATTCCTAAAGAATTAAAAATTGCTTTTGAAATCGCCTGCGCTCGTCTAGAGTTCACACAGACAGCAGCTTTGGAAGAGGCGATTAGGGATTGGTTAAAAAAGAAAGAGTCTGCTGCTGATGAAAAGTAGCAGGGCAGTTGTGGAAAGCGATCGTTTTCCACTGCTTCAAAATTGGTCAATAGTATAGTAAAGTTGCAGTCCCTAGTCACCTTATCCATTGGTGGCGGGGACTCTTTACTAATCAGGATTAGTATCAAAGGATTTACTCATTGTTCTTGCTTTGGTTTGCACTTGAGTTTGACTTATAGCAAAGTTGTAATTACTACAAATAGTTCTTGAATAAACTTTCCGAATTCAGTCTGTTAATAAATCTGTTCTGATGCTTACCACCTAAATCCTCTAAAGCCTCAATATATAAGCACTTACCCATTCCCTTGCTGATTAACTCCAACAATGCCTTTGTCCGTGCTTGGAAAAATCCTTCAAAGTCATCTCGCCGCAGAGTCTCTGGATCTATGGCATGAGATCGTAATATTTCATCAAGTCTTTGGGGTGATACGCCAGATATCTCAAGCTCTTGGAGGTAAGCCGAAGGTGGTTTACTACCAATCTTTTTGTTGGTTTTGGCACTTAAAGGAGTGCGGTTGACTAAGCAGTTATATTTTTTAGGGTCAATGCCTTGCTTTCTGCACCAAGCAACGGGAAAGATGTGGTGAGAATCAATCTGTTCTTCAAAATAAAGCACATCATTGATTTCTTCGCCTGTAATGAAATCAATTGCCCCAGAAAGTCGCAGTAGGGCTGATAAACCTTGGTAAACTGCACCATAACGCTTTCTTACGGTCAGTAACCGCTCTGGGAAGAAATTGGCTTCTCGGATTGTGGACGGGAGTGAACCCCCTTTTTGCAGCCACAGTGGCATTTCTACTACATCTCGTCCTGTGCGTGTTTCGTGCCAACCCGTATACATCTCACTGAACAGCCCACACCAAAACCAACGTTCCAGCATTGAACGAGACTTAACAGAGCGAGAACGTTCTCCTATAACAGCCAAAATTGCCGCCAAGGCAACTAGTTGAATCGGATAAGCCAAATCCATTGCATCAAAAATTTTCTGCCCATGCAGGAATCTGGCTGCTTCCTCAAATCCTGTGGTAACTTTATCAGCCCAGGTAGAGTATTCTGGAATGGAAAGTTTTAAAACATCTCCACGACCGCAAGATACACCAGGCAATTTGTCTAAATTGCCGCCTTTGTTCATCGCTTCCATTCTCCGCACGTAGCCAGCTACTAAAGTTACGGCTTGCACAAAGTCAGTGTTACGGACTAAACGTAATACTTTAAATTGCTGAAAACGAGCTTCCCGCAGTTTCCAATCATCTCTAAGGCTGAAGTCATTGGCGCAATAGCTGGAACTCATCAAATCGAAGTAGTTGAGGTCACAGCCGGAGGTGTTGGTATCTTCAAACACTTGGCAGACTGCTTCTTTGGGTAAGGAGTCCCGCAATTGAATTACTGGTATTTGATAATGCTCAAATTTCTTGAGTACCTCCAGTTCTAAAGTGTCGATGAGTTCGAGTTTTTGAGCATCATATTGCCAATATTTGGAATATTTACTTCTCCATTCCGAAAAGAAGAAGATTTTTGATAAAGGGAATAGTCCTGCTTCATACTCATTTTCCGGGGTGGAACAGTCTATAATTTCACCACCAAATGTTCGGAGTTGTTTTGATTCCGGGAAAGCAATAATAGCACTGCGGCGGTCGATATTATGGTCAAGGGATTTGGCAATATCGAGGTAATACCATTTTTTTATCAGCTTTTGGCTTTTTTGGTCTTTAATGACAACGGGTTGTTCTGACAGCAAAACCATAAATGAAGTGGTTAAGCGTTGCTGACCGTCAAGAATTAACAGGTTGGGCTTATCGTACTTTGGCTCTTTAACGTTATCGATGAGGCGGGGTTTGAATTGGACTTGCTGGTTACTTTGCTGGAGCATCATGACTGCACCAATAGGGTATGCAAGAGAGATGCTGGCAAGCAGACGACGTACACGAGCATCATCCCAAACCCAATCTCGTTGAAAATCTGGCAGTTGAATACGTCCAATTTTTATATCTTTTAAAATATCGAGTAAAGGATATTTTGTGATATCAAATGTGCTAATAGAATGCATTTGCTGTTCTGAAGTTATTGCCCTTTGTTCAGATACTGCTGCAAGCGCAGGTAAATTAGTTTTATTTTGTGAAATACGAGCAATTTTAGGATGATAAAATGTCACTTATTTTCACGCGAATGAATACAGATGTAGGACAGAATAAAATGTCCCTAGCTGTATGATCAAGAGGTTTTACCACGAGTTACTCGTAAATCACGAACAGTTAGTTAGTAAGAAAGTTGGTAGGTAAAATTATTTGTTGGCTGATAACCAGTTGTTTAAATTGATTGAGTAGATCAGCCTGTCGCAGCAGGAAAGGAATGTAATGAGGCCGTCTGTCGAAGTTGGTTCCCCAGTCTTTTATGGTGTGAGGACTTAACCCTGTGGCTTGTGCCAGAGCATTGATACAAGCTTTACGATAACCTCTGGCTGGGTCAATATCTACCCACCTACGACAATATTCCATCGGCTCCAAAGGCAGCTGACGGATAGCATCAATCCTCTGCTCTTCTGGACTAGGGGAAAGTCTCACAAGCAATCTTGGCTGGTAATGGATGGGCAAGTACCAGATGAAGGCTTGAGTGATTTGATGTTGGCAATTGCCTACTTTTAATTTGTTGATTCAAAAGTGTAGGCAACTGCTGTTGTACTCAAGCGGCAGTCTAATACAGCAGTCTACAGATTAAGAAATCTCTGCCCACAATACCAGTACTTTAGTCGGAAAATCCGATTAAATTATTTTTGCGGATAATCAGGCGGTAAGACTATTTTCCTGATCTGGTTAAGCATATCCGCCATTCTGAGAACGTGTAAAACGTGATCTGGTCGCCTTTCAAAGTTCGGGCCCCAGTCATTAACTGTACGTGGACTTAAGCCTGTAGCCTCGGCTAGAGCCGTAACACAAGCTTTGCGATAACCACGTTCATCTGAAGGTACTTCAACCCATCGCCGACAGTATTCTAGAGGCTCCAAAGGTAGTCTACTGAGTACGTCGATTATATAGGAATCATATTTGATTTTTGAAAAAGACTACGAGATAATACTGAGGTAAATATCGGTCTAAGAGTGAACCATG
>NZ_JAAGOG010000460.1:0-857 GCF_010747425.1 Nostoc sp. UIC 10630 | reverse complement strand
GAGGTTGGGGATTAGGGAATTTCACCACTCCCCACTCCTCGCTCCCCACTCCCTCATTTAACAGCGCGACTGAAAGCAATATGGGTTTTTGCACTGTCCGTTTTGGGCATTAACCAAGCCAGACCTTCACTAGTGCCGATCCATAGTTTATTGCTGATGTCAGGTACAAGGGCTAGAACCCGACTAGAAGGAAGTCCAGCAACTTCTGCATCTAACACTGCTCCTGTATTTGGATTTAATCGTAACAAACCATTGTTAGTTCCAACCCAGACACTACCATCTTTAGCAAAACGTACCGCCGTCACATCACGTCCACGCAGGCGAGTCACAGACCGCAAAACTGCACCAGTTTTTGGGTTAATGACTAGTAAATTATTCGGCATTCCCGCCCAAATTAAGCCTTCTGGACTGATAGCTAAAGCTTGAACAGTCGTCCCTGGTAAATCGGCAATCCGCTTCATAATCGAAGCACTAGCGGTATTTACCCGCACCAATCCATCAAGAGTGCCAACCCACAGTTGACCTTCAGCATCTAAAGTTAGGGTGTTGGCGCTGACACCAGGCAGATTTTTTACTGTTGTCATAATCAAACCTTGGTCAGGACTAATTAGGGCTAAACCACTATCAGTTCCAGTCCACAAATAACCCCGTTTGTCAAGTAACAGTGACAAAACCCGTTTAGAAGGCAAAAATAAATTCTGTGCGGTGATTTCATTCGTCCGAGGGTCTACTCGAACTAGTCCGCCATAACTTCCCACCCATAAGCGTCCTACTTTGTCTTGGGCTAAAGCACCAATGGCAACATTCGGTAAGCTAACACGAGAAATAATCTTGCCAGTTTTAGGATCAATCCGCGA
>NZ_JAAGOG010000059.1:0-39523 GCF_010747425.1 Nostoc sp. UIC 10630 | reverse complement strand
CGTTGGATTCTCCAGTTTCTCGGTGCTCCTTGCCGAAAATATTATCTCCTTACCTGATAGACCTGCGGAATGTAGGTAAAAATACTTTTAAAACCTCAAAGTGAGAAACTTTATAACTTAGGTTTTTACTTGGGTTGTCACAATGGAGTGATATCAAGGTTTTCAGCAGCAGATACGGCATTTCTAACCTACGCCGGTACGGTTTACACCCCTTTAATTTTTGTAAAGCCATCGTAATATTTATTTATATAAAGCAATATTTGCTTACATAAGCAAACTCAAATAAAAGAGTAGGTAATAAAAGCGATGAATCAACCCATTGAATTATCTTTAGAACAAGAATTTAGCCTTAGAACTTTCTCTGATCAAGTGCAGCAGATGTCCCGTGAACAAGCTCAAGAGTTTTTGCTGATGCTGTATCAGCAGATGATGATAAGGGAAAAGACTTACCAAGAATTGCTCAAACATCAGTGGGAAGTTGGTTCAGGTTCAATCTTGGGTTAAAACAAACCTTGCTCCCGTTACTTTAAGCGACTCAGAAGATAACGAACACACAATTGTCTTTTTCAAGGGCAAGGCAATAAAGATTATTTGCTTCCAAAAGAAGAAACTGTACAATAACCGACTCACAGTAACAGTTTTGATGGAACAGTGAACTACTTTGACCTACACAGCAAAGAGCCAATCGCACACCAAAGACGTACACCTGCTCCCAAAGTCAACCCCAAATCTGCCACTGCCCCAGGTATGCGTTCCAGTAAGGCTCACCATCAGCAATACCAACAGCCAAGCCTATTGTGGAGACTAGCTGTTGGTAGAACTGACCAGCGCTGTGCAAACCTTGCTGCAATTTCAGCTTCAGGATTTTTGGGTATTGGGTGTTAGGAATTAGGTTGCTAGGTTAAATTATTTGCTTTCTCAACTGCTTCCTTTAACTCTTCAAAGGTAATACTACCGTCTTCGTCTGAATCATAATTTACTAGTAATTCCTGGGGACTAGTGGTATTTGTTTCGGATGAGATGATTGCACTTAAGCCAGGACTTAAAAAAAGATCATTAATGGATACTTTGCCGTCTTGATCGCTATCTAAGGTATTAAAAAGAGATTGAAGCTCTTGCTCGGTTGTCATAAGTTTCTATCTGAATTAGTTTTTCAACTTAATATCTCATTAATCTCTGATTAATCTCTCAAAATTAAATAAACTTGTATCTTTAGACGTAGAAACAGCTATCGCTGGGGCTTAGATTGGGTGTATGCTGTGGGTTATAGGGGTTACACCATATTGACCGTTGAGTAACAAAAGATTTAATGTCTGCCAAACACGGCAATCAACAGATGATTCACGCCATCCACTCCACCCTTGAATTCGCAGACTGCGATGGCGCAAGCGCCCACCGTAGGCAATTTTTATTCCTTAAGGTAGATGACTTTTTTAATTAAAGTATTATCCTGTGAACACAGTTTTCCATTATAAATTTAATACTTTTTTTATTATTTCCATAAATTTTTTCAATATCTAAAACTCTAGTGTTAAACAGCAAATAAGGCTACAATGAACTGTTAATTGCTGGATGTAGCAATTTGTACTTGATTAAATTAAATTTGAAAGTTATTAGGTTAGGTAAACCGAAAAATTTAAGTATGTCCTGTACCTTTTCGCTTTACCTTACCCAATAAATTTGGCGAACTATTAGGTATCAAGAAATCATGTTGAAACGTCGCACAATACTAGTTGGTTTAGCTGCGTTTGGCTTAACGTTAGCTGTTAGTACACAAGTTCATGGACAATCTACTAGCGGGCCAGAAGCTTGGGAAAGTGTCTACAATGAGGCGGCTGCTGGGGCAACAACGATAATTACAGTTCCACTTTTGAACTCCTTATTATCATCTATCTTGCAAGTAGTCTTCAGATTGGCAGGTTATTGGGGTGGTTAACCCGCATTTCTCATACTCAAACAGAAAAAGAGCCTAAATACAGACGAGTGCAATGTAATTTTTGAGTAATTCCTGCGGTGGCGATCGCATTTCGCCCACTGTACGCAATTGTTTGACTATATCTCTTACTTGAAGAGCGCAGATTATCCCATAGCCAAATATTCCAAAAACCGTGAGGAGTTTTCTTTCCATGTTCAAACCTCGCCGAATTTTTAGTGCTTTAATTGCAATTATCCTAGTGTTTGCCATCAGCACGCAGATATATATACAACCCGCAGTAGCTGCTGGAGGAACGTGTAATCCAACTGTGGGAAACCTACCTATATGCCCAAGTACCGCACCTTCCGAGTCAGCTAGTTTTGTTGACCCAACAGCAACAATCACCAATCCCACATATATTACCTTGGGCGAAAAAGTCTACGTCGCTCCATTTGCTGAGTTAGATGCTACTGATGCTCCTATTAGTATTGCAGCAGATTCTAATGCCCAAGACCAAGTGAAAATCACAGCTTCAGGAACGGGAGTGGAGATTGGCGAGCGTGTCATTCTGGCACACATGGCCACGATCAAAGGTGCAGCTAAAATCGGTACTCAAGGCTTAACCGGGCCTTTTACTGACCCAGTTACCAATACTCAGTTTAGTAATACTATTCCAGAGACATTTCTCGCCTTCAACTGTGAAATAGATGGTGCAACTATAGAAAGAAACACAGTAGTCAACTTTCTGGCGCGGGTTGGCCCTGGTGTTACCTTACCTGCTGGTAAAGTTGTTTTGCCCGGTAAAAACGTCACAACTAACCTACAAGCTAGTAGTGGCAGTTTGGGGAAAGTAGTCAACCTGACACAAGCAGACGTTGCATTAATGGAAGGCATTATTGAAGTCAATGAAGCATTTGCCAAAGGTTACACAGATTTAGCTAGGGCAGACTTGACAAACGTCACAGGAATTAATTATGCTCCCGTCACCTTCTTTAATTCTGGAAGTCTGCCGCAGATAGGTGGAAGTCAAACTCGTGATCCAAACTTCCGTAACCGCATTATCGGTAATCTTACTTTCCAAGATTCTTTACCAACTCTCAACAACAAAATAGCTAATAGAATTTCGCTGCGTGCTGATGAGGGTGAACCTTTTAATGTTGGACAAATTGCTGGTATGGCAAACGATGTTGTCTTTCACGCATTAGAAACCACTAGTTTGACTCTTGGTAATGGTGTTGGTTATGGGCCTCGCACTCTAGTTCATGGCGGTAGGCAGGTTGTCAATGGTGTTGCTAATGGCCCTGAAACTAGCATAGGTGATGCTGTAGGGCTAGGGCCGAACTCTGTTATATTCCGCGCCAGCATTGGCAACAGATCAGCAATTGGGCAAAGAAGCGCAGTCTTCAACTCTACAGTAGCTCCCAGAACGCATATCCGTTCTCGAACAATCTATGCCGACAACGGCAGCATCATTCTACCTGTGGAGTGGTAAGGGGAGACAGCTTTCACTCCTATACCAGCCGTATTTTTAGCTGCTCGTTGTATAGCGTAGCTCTCTTTTATAACGGCTGGTATCTTTTTTCTTGGCTTGTGCCTAAGCAATTAACTTTTGCATAATTATGAATCTGAAAATCTTGTCGTTAGTGCAATTACAATGCCTACGATTGATGCTGCTGTTAACTTTGATATTCGGGCTGATATTAGTTGTTGATGATGGTTCATCTGTAGCTGCACAGATTGGGCAACCAGGATTTATAAACCCTGTAACTGCTGATATCAACTCCAGTCAGCCTCAAGTGGTACAACCTTCAGTCACCCGACTTGTGTCTACATTGTCGGATGAAGTCGAGGAATTACCAGCCCAGTTAATTCGCTGGTCGACTTACTGGCAACTTTGCTGGGAAGCATATCCTGAAGCTGAAGCATACGAACTGCAAACGGTACTTATGGAAGGCAAGTCTCCCAAGTTAAAACGACAAAGCGATCGCTGCTTTCGTATACAAGCTGCATCTAATGAAAACGAAAAATCACAAGGATTACTCAACCGTGATTTGATCTTGCTAATGCATAAAATTCAGCTTGGTTATCGAGTGCGAGCCGTCTTAGATAACAACCGCGTCAGTGAATGGTCTCAAGTAATGGCAGTCGGTGCAACTACTAACTCTGAATTGAATGGTACCTAAAACACCTGTGATAGCGGTTGTGGTACTAACGATAGCACCGGGAGTGAGTTTTTCTAATCGTTAAACTCATCATGAAAAACGAGAAGATTGATAAGAATCTCTTGAATTAGTTCGTCACATATACTGGTGTCGTTAGTACATACACCATGAATGCCTAACTCAATATACAAATCTGAGACAGTAATAGTCATGCTTCCCCTTGAACCATTGTTTTGTCCTTGTTGTACTCCAGCCATATTACATTTGCTGACTCAATGCGACCTGACTCAGCGCCTACTCCAATTAAAAACGGGGTCAGTTTCTGCACCTATCAGAAAGAATCAAAAACAGTAGCAGCGATCTCTCTATCCGTAGTAGGGCAAACGTATCCAATGTTTACTCCAGGATCGCTTGAATATTTAGCTGAAACCGCAATTCATCTCACACTCCCCTCCGGGTAAGATGTGATATGAATTGCGGGTGAAACACAACAACAGTCCTCTGACCAATTTCCCCCACAGGGAGAACAGGACATGGAAGAAACTAACTCTCATTAATCTTCTGGTTGTTGCTGATCTTCTTATCTTCTTCTGGGTCTTCTATCTAATAAATTAACCGCAGCACCAGCAGCAGCACCGTTGACACCATTTTTCCAGGTAGTTCTACAACCACCAGAAATTGCACCTGCCAATACACCAGCACCAGCACCTACAGCGATATCTTGAACAGGTAAACGTCCGTTTCTTCTTCTGGCTGTGGTGCGTCTTGCACCATTGGCAGCATTAACAGCAGCACCAGCAGCAGCACCTTTAAAAGCATTGTCTAATACGGAACCACAATTTGTTACAACTCCACTTAATACACCTGCCCCGGCTCCAATGGCTGCATTATTAATAACTCGGTCATCAGCAGAAGCAGGTTGAATCGGGATTAAGCTAGTACCAGCTAAAGTAGCAGCCATCAAGCCAGGTAGGAATGCGCGTTTTAGCAGATATTGCATGGTAGTACCCTCTAAAAATCTTACGATTGGTGAACAATCAAATTTCAGTGCGATCGCTAATCCTCTTTTAGACAATAGCAATGTTATCTAAAATAAGGATATTTGGATAATTGCACTTACTAACAACGTAATTTTAGCCCAAAGCCTGTTGTATTTACTGAGTGGACAATAATTAAACTGACACATTAGCTAAAAAACAGTAAACCAAAAAGTTTTTCCTCAAAGAGCGATCGCTTCGCTAGGTGGAGCGTAGTCATCGCCTCCTCAATTGATTCTCACGAGTGATTACCGAAAGTGCTGCTGATGTGGGCTATTGGAGCGATAAATGGCGTGTTGGTGGGAAATCTTAGGTCAAGATTCGATTTTGTAGCTCTTTTAGACTGATATACACCATAGGGAAAACGCACCTTATTTACTAATAAAAACTAAGAAAAATTTCAGAATGATATAGATAATTGTAAAATTTAGTGAAATGATAAATAAAATAAATGAAGTATTTCTGAAGCTGAATCACTATTTATTAGTACTAAAATAACTCAAGATTCGAGTCTATAAAAAAAGTATGTTTATCAAGAAAAAAAAGTAATTTCTTCTAAAAAGTCAAATTCAATTTTTGATATATAAGTTTAAGCTAATGCTAAAACTCTTGTTAAATATTTCTTAGAAATTCATCATCGTAATGCCGCACATTCTATTCGCTGTCTCTTCTATCTACCGGAGTGTTATTTTTAAGATTTTTGAGAAGTTGCAAGGATTTTTCATCTAAAATCCCAAATTGGTATGATTTATTTTTCGGAAATCCCTGAGTATAATTCTGATCAGTGTCGCGCTTTCTGATACCAATTGCAAAAGAATCCACAAGCAAGAATTCAGAAGTCACAACTTTAAAAAGCTAATTCTTAGAGAGGTTAGTCATGGGAACTCCTGATTCAGACGCACTGGTATTTTTTGGGGCAACAGGTGACTTGGCCTACAAGAAAATCTTCCCCAGCCTTCAGGCAATGGTACGGCGGGGCAATCTTAATGTCCCAGTAATTGGGGTTGCCGGACGACCTTGGACGACGGATCAACTTAGGGAAAGGGCACGTGATAGCCTAGAACATAATGGTGGTATAGATCAAGCCGCATTTGAGAAACTTTCTGGTCTACTCCAGTACGTTGCTGGTGACTACAACAAACCAGAAACTTACGAAAAATTACGTCAAGCCCTTGGTGATGCCACTCATCCCCTCTACTATTTGGCAATTCCACCGAGCTTGTTTGCACAAGTAGTCTCAGGATTGGGTGAATCAGGCTGTGCTAAAAATGCGCGGGTGGTAATTGAAAAACCATTTGGACGGGATTTGGAATCAGCACGCGAGTTAAATCAAATTCTGGCATCAGTTTTTCCCGAATCATCCATTTATCGCATCGACCATTACCTGGGCAAAGAACCACTGCTGAATTTACTCTATTTTCGGTTTGGCAACTCTTTTCTTGAACCTATCTGGAATCGCAACTATGTTGAAAGTATCCAGATTGTGATGGCAGAGGACTTTGGCATTCAAGGAAGGGGGCGCTTCTATGAAGAGACTGGTGCAATTCGGGATGTGGTGGAAAACCACATGCTGCAAGTATTGGCTTCAGTGTGCATAGATGCTCCCGCCAGTACTGCTCCCGATTCCATTCGGGATGAAAAAGAACGTATTCTCAAAGCTATACCTTCACTGCAACCCGATGATATTATTCGCGGTCAATTTTCTGATTACCGCAAGGAAGAAGGTGTTTCTCCTGACTCTCAAGTAGAAACATTTGTTGCCGTGCGGTTATTTATTAATACATGGCGGTGGTCAGGAGTTCCCATCTACATCCGGGCTGGGAAGAAATTACCTGTTAAAACTACTGAGGTGATGGTCAAACTCAAGTGTCCACCTTTAAATGTGTTCCAGGAGGAAAGAAAAGAAAACGCTAATTATGTTCGTTTTTTACTAGATCCAGAGGTAATTGTGGGATTGGGCGCTCGCACTAAAATCCCTGGAGAAGATATGAGCGGCTCTGCGGTTGAACTCCTGGCCTTTTACGGAGGTGGCGACGAGATGGAACCCTATGAGCGTCTATTGGGTGATGCCATGCGGGGCGACCCTACCTTGTTTGTACGCGAAGATACGGTAGAAGAGGAATGGCGCATTGTTCAGCCAATTCTTGATAACGTCACACCCGTTTACGAGTATGAGCCAAATACATGGGGCCCACCTGAGTCAGATAAACTGCTCTTGCCAAAAGATCAGTGGTACAATCCCTTATCTAGAGAGTAGGATCTATTACTCACAGACTTGGCAATATAATATCAGGGCTTCACCAATTAATGGAAATGGTAAGCAAGTTCGTAGTAAGAACTTTAGTCCTTACTACGAACCTCAAAACTAGCGGGAGCAAAGTATTAGGTAATCACAGTTGGCTGTTCCCGTCCTGTCAGTTTGCGGATCTGGGCGATCTCCTGGACAATAGTGATTAAAGAAGCAAGTGCTTGCTGTGGATCGAGGTCATGTTTGGCGGGATCTGGCTCGTAGCTTTCTAGATAAACTCTTAGGGTTGCACCTTGAGTCCCCGTACCAGAAAGTCGCACTACAATGCGGGAGCCATCGGTAAAGCCAATGCGAACACCTTGTTGCTCGCTAATGCTACCATCAACAGGGTCGGTATAACTAAAGTCATCACTGTATTCAACTTGATAGTTACCGAATTGCTTGCCTTTAAGATTTGGCAATAAAGAACGCAGTCTTTCTATTAAAGTGTTGCCTTGCTCTATCTGTATCTCTTCATAGTCATGGCGGGAGTAATAATTGCGTCCATAAGTCTGCCAGTGTTCCCGTACAATCTGCTCAACAGATTGTTGCCGGACTGCTAGGATATTGAGCCAAAACAGCACAGCCCATAGCCCATCTTTTTCGCGGATATGGTTAGAACCGGTACCAAAACTTTCTTCACCGCAGAGAGTCGCTTTACCCGCGTCTAAGAGATTGCCGAAAAACTTCCAGCCAGTGGGTGTTTCGTAAGATTCAATCCCAATCTGAGCAGCAACTCGATCTACTGCTTGGCTAGTAGGCATCGATCGCGCTACCCCGGCTAAACCTTCACTATAACCAGGGACTAGCTTGGCGTTTGCGGCTAACACTGCAAGACTATCGCTAGGGGTGACAAAGAACTTACGCCCTAAGATCATATTGCGATCGCCATCTCCATCAAAAGCTGCCCCAAAGTCTGGTGCATTCTCTCCGTACAAAATATCCACCAAATCATGAGCATAAACTAGATTTGGGTCAGGATGTCCACCTCCAAAGTCTTCTAGGGGTGTACCATTTTGCACAGTTCCCACTGGTGCGCCCAAACGTTGCTCAAAAATGGCATGGGCATAAGGGCCAGCTACAGCATGTAAGGCATCAATGCTGAACCGAAAATTTCCTCTTGTCAACAGTTGCTGAATCCGCTCAAAATCAAACAGGGACTCCATTAACTCTTGATAATCCTGTACGGAGTCAATTACCTCAACTACCGTCTCTCCCAAATGTGACTCACCTAAAGTTTCTAAATCTACATCTAGTGCTTCCAGAATTTGGTAGCTATCAATGACTTTACTGCGATCGTAAATCGCCTCTGTCACCTTTTCCGGTGCTGGGCCACCATTGCTAATGTTATATTTCACGCCAAAGTCACCATTTGGCCCGCCCGGATTATGGCTAGCAGACAAGATGATGCCACCAATAGCCTGATATTTACGAATAATCGCGGAAGTAGCAGGAGTAGACAAAATTCCCCGTTGACCAACTTTAATCCGCCCAATGCCATTGGCCGCAGCCATTTTCAAAATGATTTGAATAGCTTGGCGATTGTAATAACGACCATCACCACCCACGACTAAAGTTTGAAAGTGCAAGTCCCCTACAGAATCGAAGATCGATTGGATAAAATTTTCCAGGTAGTGGGGCTGCTGAAAAACCTTAACTGATTTCCGCAGCCCAGAAGTACCAGGCTTTTGGTCGCTTAAGGGAGTAGTAGAGACTTTACGTATGTTCATAGATACTGTTTATTTAACAAGGCATTTTCTTTTTACAGCTTTGCATAAGTTTGTTACAAAAAATTGCCATGTATCATGTACCCAATGGCAGGCGTAAATCCCTGATTTAACTTTTTAGGGGTGGGGTTACAATCATTGGTGTCAACTTAAGCTCAAACACTCAATTTACCGTAGTTTTAGATCCCCCAACCCCCTTAAAAAGGGGGCAAAAAACTCTAGTTCCCCCCTTTTTAAGGGGGGTTAGGGGGGATCAAAAATCTAGGTGGTACATCGAAAATTTTTGAAATGCTTATCAGACTCGGCTTTCACGTTAAGTTGACACCTATGGGTTACAATAATTGTCGGGTTTTGGGGCAAAGAGACTCATGTTAAAGGGGAAAAAACTTATATATCAAGC
Source organism: Nostoc sp. UIC 10630 (assembly GCF_010747425.1). Lineage (NCBI taxonomy): Bacteria > Bacillati > Cyanobacteriota > Cyanophyceae > Nostocales > Nostocaceae > Nostoc > Nostoc sp. UIC 10630. The sequence goes on along the minus strand of NZ_JAAGOG010000059.1, from coordinate 29,995 downwards.
CTTCCACTCCTTTTCCCTTTAACCTACAAGTATTATAATCACAGCATAATCAAACCCAGTCGCACACCCACAGCAACAGCCTCAGTACGGCTGGAGACACTGAGTTTTTGAAAAATAGATGAGAGATGAAATTTGACGGTATGCTCAGAAATCTGCAACCGTTTAGCGATCGCTTTATTCCCCAACCCAGAACCAAGCATACCTAAAACTTCTATCTCGCGTGGTGTCAATGTTTGTACAGGATTTGCCACCACTTTCTCCCGGATAGACAGTAATTCTATAGCATCCGGGTGCAGCACCACCAAACCAAAAGCGATCGCCTCTACAGCAGCGACAATTTCTAACTCTGTGCTAGTACTGGGCAATATCCCCCGGATACCAGAACGTAACGCCGTCTCTAAGTCGATGCTGTCGAGTTCCTCAATAATGGCGATCGTTCCTAATGGGTATTGCTGTTCTTGAATAAGCAGCAATTTTTCCCACACCGATTGTTGAAGATTACTACTCAAATCTACCAGCACCACATCTGGTTGTAATTGCCCAACTTCCCTTGCCAATTCATCCAAATCGGATGCACTCCCCACAACCGTCAGCCGAGGATTGGTAGCCACCACAGCTGATAACCCTGCCCGCACAACAGGGGAAGTGGCAACTACCATTACCCGAATCACGTTGCCTCCACAGCAGTTTTTCCAGACTGCACTGCAACATAAATTACTAATTGCTGCCCGCCGCGTAGGAGTTGTAGCGGCACAGATCCTTTACTGTCATGGAGATATTTAGTTAAATCATTCACGGTAGTGAATAATCGCCCCGAAACTCCAATTAAAATATCGCCGATTTGCACACCAGAAGTTTCCGCGACACTACCAGGTAAAATTGACAATACCAATAAACCCAAGCTACGCCTACCTAAAAGCACAGGTTGCAGCGTGACTCCTAGTTGCGGACGACTATTTCCCTGTAAAAAACGCTCAACGGTGTTGCTGGGAACTGCCACAGCTAAACCATTAACAATCATCGTATTAATTCCCACGACTCGGCCTTGACAATCGGCAAGTGGCCCGCCAGAGTTTCCAGGATATAGTTGCAAATCAGCCATAACAGCCCGCGAATTATTTGCATAGATAATTCCAGTTGTCACAGCACCACTGTCAGCAAAGGGATTACCCACCGCCAAGACTAATTCACCTACTCGTAGTGCCTCAGAATTGCCAATGTTTGCAGCAGTTAAATCAGTGGCGACAATTTTCAGGGCTGCTAAATCCTGCTGTGGATCAAACTGTGTACGCACGGCATCAAATACTCTTCCATCTGCCAATTCCACAGTTGCACGGTTGCTAGTTGCGACATGAGCGTTAGTGATAATTAGCCCGTCAGATTGCCAAATTACACCGGAACCGATTCCTAGAGAGCCACTTTTCACTTTGACAGTGCGATCGCGTAGTTTAGCAGCTACCTCTGTTAATTCAGCAGCGATATTAGTTAATGTTGTGTTTGCCATGTTATACAATTTTTCCCCATGTCAAAGTAGAATCTGTTGGCTGACAATAGTTTTTAGTCGGGTTGGGATAATTGAGAATGCTGCAAGATATCAGTCAACCCAACTTTGGAAAGCAAATTTTGACAGTTCCGAGTTCAGAGGCTCAACGTTCGAGCAAAAAGGTCAAAGTTCCGAGTTCAGAGGCTCAACATTCGAGTTCCAAATTACAAATTACGAATTACGAATTACACAGGTCGTTCGCCAACTGCGATCGCTAACTCAATTAACACTCCACCCCGGACAACTTGCAGGTTGACGGTTTTACCAATGCGATCGCTACTATTGAGCAACGCCAAAACATCACCTGTATCGCCTACAGTTACGCCATCGAACGTTACTAAAACATCGCCAAGCAGCACGCCTGCATTATCAGCAGGTCCAGAAGACTCAACATTAACGACAATTACGCCAGTTGTAGAAGTTAAATTGAGAGCAGTTTTCAGGTTATTTGGTAAACGTACAGGTTGCATTCCTACACCCAAGTAGCCTTTTGAAATGCGTCCTTTTGCTACTAATTGGTCAACCACGCGATCGACTGTAGCACTGGGAATAGTCAGAGCAGTACCACGCCGCCCTGATGTATTCATACCTACTATAAAACCAGCAGCATCTACGAGTGGCCCACCTGCAAAACCAGAGTAAAGGGTGATGTCTGGGCGGATAAATTGGTCAATATTTCCGCCATTCATACTGCGCCATGCACCGCTAACTACACTCACTGCACCCATCGCCGCCCTTAAATCACCTTCGCTACCTCTTGCCAGTCCTAACACCAGATGACCAACTTTGAGCGTTTTGGCATCACCAACTTTTGCCACAGGTATTTCTACATTTTCTAGTTTAAAAACAGCTATATCGGTGCTAGAGTCATGACCAACAAGTGTTACTGGTACAGTACTACCATTTGATAGAGTAATGGTGATATCGTCATAGCGCTGGAGAGACTCATCAGAGGTAACAATGATGCCATTACGCCAGTGAATGCCACTTGGGGAAACACGATTACCCCCATTCACAGCAACCACAGCACTTCCAGCTTGTTCTACGGTGTCAGCTAAACTGTTGGACAAAGCCATTAATGAAGACATAAGATTTTTCCAAAAACATTCTTAGATGTTCATATCGTGTCCTTTTCTCAACACAGATGACATCGGAAAAATGGGGAGAACTCATCCTAGAAAAATGGCTAGGATCGGTAAACTAAAAAGTTTTTTCCCAAAGAGCGATGCCTGCGGCAGGTTACTTTTCTACGGGACACTACGCGAACGTGGAAGCAAGCTACGCGCTGCGTCTCGTAGAGAAGTGCGGGCTTTATTGATCCCCCCTAACCCCCCTTTTTAAGGGGGGAACCGGAATCAAAGTCCCCCTTTTTAAGGGGGATTTAGGGGGATCTAGAACTTTTCACTACCGAGAAGAGGACTTTTCAAACATCCTCTTATACTCTTTTTGAGTTATACGGAGTTTTTTCAAAAATCAAATATGAGTCCTATATAATTACTTATTTATTAGCAGAAATCCACGCAGCTTGAAAAAATTCATACTCACAAAACATCGCATAACGGTAGGTTGAATTTACTACAGCATTGTTAGTAGCATAATTCTCAACTAAAGTTTCTAATTGTTTTATTAGTGATTGAAAGTCTGTACTGCTGTAAGTACGAATCCAGTCTGCATATTGATGATTAGGAATACCATGAAGAGCCAACTGTTTTCCCAAGAAACCATACAAACGCATACAAGGAGACATCGCCGCAGCAGTCAAACCCACATCTCCACCCCAAGCAGTTGCTAACAAAAAATCAGTATAACGGCGGGTGGCATAGCCAGCTTCCACAGAATGTAAATTCACTCCCCACTGGGAAGCATAGCTACTATGCAACCGTAGTTCTTCTAAAACTGAACTCGCTAAGTTATGAAATGTGGTAAAACCTAACCAGTCTGGTGCTTTAGCTGCGGCGATACTGTACGTCCGCGCAAAAGCTTCTAAGAAAAATACATCTTGCCCCACGTAGTAGGCAAATTTTACCTGCTCAAGAATACCATTGCCAATGCCTTGAACGAAAGGATGCTCTAGGCAAGCTTGGGCTAAGTCTTGATTTGCTGCCCATAATTCGTTAGATAAAGCCATTTGTTAAAAGTCATTTGTTAACTGTTATTCAATGGTATAGGAGTCCGGTTTGATTTCTGTTCGCGCAGCGTGGCGTAGCTATATTTGCTTGGCGGTGGCTCTGTCCTGTTTTGATCTTCTGAAAGTTGTTCCCTACCTAAAGGCTTATAGCACTCGGCATACCTTCGCTACTTGCGCGATCGCATCTGGGGCATCGCCGGAAAAGGTAGCCTACTGGATCGGCGATAACGTCCAAACAGTTTTGCGGTACTACTGTCACCCAGATGTCACCAAATCTGAGTGCCCAGATTTTTAAATGCTACTCACCTGCTACTCAGAAATGGGCTAAAAATCGTTGTAATCTAGTTGGGCGGTAATTCTAAACTCATTTCACCTAATAACCCCTTACGAAAATCTGTTAAAAGTTGCCTTGCAGCACGCTCTACATCACCTTTGTAACGATGCTCTGCTAAAGCATGTAGATAAGTATCCCCAGTGTCTGAGGTCGAATCGAGTTGATAGCGGGACAGTAATGGTTTCCTCGGTAACAAATCTGTAGTTACAGCTTCCAAGTAGTTGAATAAATCCACTAAGGCTGCTGCTACTAGCTGATTATCGTAAGATGCTTCGCCGATATCATCACAAATGGCTAATTTCAATGCTGCGTCTTGGTCTTCCAACCTTAGAGGGATGACACCAGGAGCATCTAACAATTCCAAATGTTCAGAAATTCGCACCCAGCGCAATTGGCGAGTTACCCCAGGACGGGCTGCACTTTCCACTACTCGCCGTCCTAAAAGGCGGTTAATCAAAGCTGATTTACCAACATTGGGAAAACCAATTACCACAGCCCGGACTGGACGAGGTAACATTCCGCGATCGCTTCTTCTTTGATTGAGTTCTACTCCGGCCGCTTGCGCTGCCCGCGCCACTTCTGCTATACCTTTACCATGTTGAGCGTTGGTAAAATAAGGGACTTCCCCTTGACGTTTAAACCAATCTATCCACAGCGATCGCATTTGCGGCGTAATCATATCTACTCGGTTAAGTATCAATACCCGTGTTTTACCCTCTACCCACTCACCTATTTGGGGATGATGAGTCGCTAAGGGAATTCGGGCATCTCGTACCTCAAATACCACATCTACACGCTTAAGCTGTTCTTTGAGCTTCTTTTCCGCTTTCGCAATGTGACCTGGATACCATTGAATTACGTTTAATCTATAGTTTTGAGTTATAGCCATTTTTTTATTTGTCCTTTGTCCTTTGTTATTTGTCCTTTGTCCTACCCTGCGGGAAGCCGCAGAAGCGTCTATGTCATTTGTCCAAAACCAATGACTAATGACAAATGACTAATGACTTTCTGTAGTAGCAGCTTGATGTAAAATCAGACGATTGCCATCAGGGTCATAGGCATAAATTTCTCTGCCGTGGGAAGCAGTGGAAATAATTCCTGGTGGAGGATAGCCTAAAGCTGTTAGGTGAGCGATCGCATCTTTTAAGTTACTCACTTCTAAACACAAACTTATCTTACTTTTGGCGTAGACACCAAGTGCGCTGTCGTTAGACATCGCTTCAAATTCCGATTCGTTTGTCTTCTTGGGTTTAAAAATACCTAATCGCATACCAACCAAATTAAACTCAGCATAGACATTCGGAATCAAAATAACTGCTTTTTGCTCCAGAAAATTAGTATAAAAATCTACTAATTTATCTAAATTAACCGATCCTATGGTGACAAATGCGTTAGTGTACTCGAAAACCATATTTGCCTATTACCTTATCCCAACATCTTATTTTGGCTAAGGTATGGTAACTAAACTGAGAACTTTGAGCAAATATTGTGTCAATGTAAAGGCATCTACACCCAATTCAGTCCGCTCTTGGGCTGCCAAAATCCCGGCTTGTGAATGCCACCAAGCGGCAGTTGCCACAATATCTTCTACAGAAATCTGTTTAGTTGCGGCTTGTGCCAACAATCCACCTAGTAGTCCAGTTAATACATCACCGCTACCTCCACGTGCCAAAGCGGGTGTGCTTTCAGTAATCATCCAAATGCCACCTTGAGGGTTTGCGATCGCAGTTCTCGCCCCTTTCAATAACACCACCGCCCCACTTTGTAGGGCTGCTTCCTGTGCTGATTTCACCCTGTCATGTTTAGCATCAGCGACATCAGGAAACAATCGCTGGAATTCACCAGTGTGCGGTGTGAGTACGGTTACACCAAGACGTTTTTTTAAAGTGGCGATCGCTCCCATTTGTGCCAAAATATTTAAACCATCGGCATCAAGAATCAAAGGGCGATCGCTTTTTATGACCTCTTGCACAATGGGAGTAGCATCTCGTGTTAAACCAGGGCCACAAGCGATCGCATTAAAGGAAGTCAGATCGGTTTTTTCGGGTAATTGCAATTGAGCGATGGCTCCGCCAACACCTTCGGTGAACGCTCCACTTTCCGTCTCTGGACAACCGACGATTAGCGCTTCTGGCAAGTGCGACACCAAAAGAGATTTTAGCGATTCGGGCACAGCAATAGAAAGCATCCCCACACCACTAGCCCTAGCACCCAAACCAGTTAAAATTGCTCCGCCGGCATAACGCCGCGAACCGCAAATCAGGAGTAAATGTCCTTCTTTATATTTGTGGGTAACTGGTGGACGAGGTAAGGGTAAAGTAGCCAGTGCCGTTGCTGGTGTAATACGTTTAATGCTGGGTGCATCTTTGAGAACAGCTTCTACATCAGCTAAAGGAATATCAAAATCGATTAACTCAGCTTTGCCAATATATTCCAGCGCCTGATCTTGGAAGAAAGCTAGTTTCCATAAACCCAAGCAAAAAGTGTGAGTGGCGCGAATGGCAGTTCCTAATACTTCGCCTGTGTCGGTATGTAAACCTGAAGGTAAATCGATACTATAAATCGGCACAGACAATTCATTTAGCTGATTAATTGCAGAGGCAATAGGATCAGTCAGGTTTTTTTCTAAACCAAACCCAAACAAGCCATCAATCAACAAATCAGAATCTGGCAGTTGCTCAATTGTTTGATAAATTGGAATGCCCAAACTCTGAGCATACTGCAAGTGCTGCGAAGTTAATTCCTTAAACTTAGAGAAAGGAGAATAAATCCAAATCTCATACCCACGAAAGTGTAATTCACGGGCTACTACTAAAGCATCCCCACCATTATGACCAGGGCCGACAAGAATTCCAACACGAGATCCCACCGCTTGCGGCAACTCCTTTTTACGGGGAATTGGGGGGATCGCTTGAATCCGACGGGCAACTAATCCCGCCACCTTTTCCATTAAAGCTACTACAGGCATTCCTGCTGCAAAGATCCGATCTTCAATATCGCGCATCTGCCCAGCAGTCACTATTACTTGTGAAATTTTTTCTTGCCTTTGCATCAGCCCTAAGTCCTATTAGCGATCGCGGGGTATTTAGCCCGTGCTAAATTATAAATTTTAGGTTAATTGAAACTCTAGCAGAAACAGCATTAACTAACGCCAAAATCTTCTCTCTCCTCACTCTGCGTTCTCTGCGCGGCAGTCACTCATGGGGGAAACCCCCAAGACCGCGCTGCCTTGCCTCTGTGTTTAATTCATTTCTTGGACAATCTCTAACCGTGACTAATCCATGTATTCCTAGCGTTGTGATTATTCCTCCCAGTAATCCCCAAGTCCCATCAGCAAATACATTAATGCGATGAATGTAGGTGCAATGATAGGCATACTCTCAATACGGTTCGGTTAAGGCAAGAGACGCGATAAATCACTGTGTCTACAAAGGACTGAATTATTGTAAAAACGGCGATTTATCGCGTCTTTGTGATCTAGGGCGTGTCCCATTAATTTTGAGGGATAAGAGAACGAACCGCAAAGGACGCAAAGAGCGCGAAGGAAGAAAAGTTAAGAATGAGTTCACCCATTATATTTAATGGGACAGAACACTAGGTTTACCTGCTCAATGCTGACATAGCAAGAATCTTTGTGTTACAACTTGGCAGATCAATTTGATACATGGAGCGGGTGAATCAAATTTTGGGAATAATCCTCATAGTGTTTGAAGGCATCGTTTTAGTTAGGCTCACGCTATGAGAGCGCGATTTCTAGGTAAAAATCTGATTTTTGGCTGTTTATTTCTTGTATTTTCCTGTATCTTGTGGATTTGTTTGTCATTAATTGCAGTACACGCAACTTCCGCAGGGTCTATTGATACTCTGCGACAACAGCAGCAACAAATGAACCGGCAGCGTCAGAGTGTGGTTAACGATCGCAATCGCTTAACAAATCTCCAACAAGAGGCCCAAAAACACCTCACTGGTTTAAAGCAAAATCTGCAAACTACAGATAGCTACATTCAAGAGAGCGAATCTCGATTACAACTCGCCACCCAACGCCTCCAGCAGTTGGAAACTGATTTAGCCGTAGCAGAACGTTCCTACGAGGAGCGGCAAATAGCAACAGTAGCACGATTGCGTTATCTCCAGCGATCGCCTGCATCTGTTGGCTGGGCAGTTTTGCTCCAAAGTGAAAATATCAGCGATTTTATCAGTCGTCGTCATCAGTTGAAATTAGTGTATCAGGCAGACGAGCAAATTTTGGTGAAACTCAACGCCCAAGCAAACCTGATAAATCAACAAAAAACGGGCATAGAACAACAAAAAAACGAAATTGCCTTGATTCGTGAGCAATTACTAGCACAAAAAGCCGGTTATCAAACTCAGGCGGAGTCACAATCAGAATTGATTCAACGCCTCAATAGTGATCGCCTGGCCTTGGAAGCAGCGCAAAACCAGCTAGAGAGGGAATCCAAAAATCTGGAAGCCTTGATTCAACGAAAGGTAGGAGAAGCCAGAGCAACAGAAGAGGCGCAAACAAAAACCAACAGCCGGACAAGTGTGATCATTCGAGGAACCGGTGTAATGGCATATCCTAGCGACGCTTCTACTAGTAGTCCCTTCGGCTGGCGGATACACCCAATCCTTGGCTATCGTCGCTTTCATGCCGGGTTAGATTTTGCCGCTAGCTATGGTAGTAAAATTCGGGCAGCCGATTCAGGCAGAGTGATTTTTGCTGGGTGGTATGGTGGTTATGGCAGAGCGGTAATTATTGACCACGGCAATGGCCTTACTACATTATATGGACATACCAGCGAGTTATATGTTTCTGAAGGACAAGCCGTTGAACGCGGACAAGCGATCGGTGCTGTGGGTTCCACAGGTTTCTCAACTGGGCCCCACCTCCACTTTGAAGTCCGTCGGAATGGTACACCAGTAGACCCAGCTAATTATCTGTGAACTTATAAACCAAGTTTTTCTAGGCTGCAAATTTTATCATAGACGTGCTATAATGGGGGAGATTAAGGGCGCGTGGCTCAGTGGATAGAGCAACAGATTCCGGTTCTGTGGGTCGGGGGTTCAAATCCCTCCGCGCTCGTTTTTTATTTTTCGATTGACAATTATTGTCTAGGCTATTTCTACTCAAGCAGATAGGCTGATTCTGCCATAGCTACACTTTTTTTGGTTAAGACTGGACGTGTTGATAGAAAATCCGTTTAACGTTTTCTGCACAGATGATATAAAGTCCCACAATTGCTGCCAGCACCAAAAGGAATTCAATGGGTAAAGGTTGGAACCCTAGTAAACCTGCAACTGGAGTATAAGGAATCAGGAGGGTGACAATGGCGATCGCGATCGTTGCCGTCAATAAGTACTTTCCTGGCTTGCTCGTGAGGATAGATTGCCGTGTCCGAATTACCAGCACAATCATAGACGCAGAAATCACTGATTCCATAAACCAACCGGTTCTAAATTGCGCTGAGTTGGCGTGCAGCAGCAATAGGAATGCCGCAAAGGTGAGGTAATCAAAGACTGAACTCAGCAGCCCAAACACCACCATAAAGTTACGGATAAATGCTATGTTCATCCGCCGGGGTTTGTTGACCATTTCCCGGTCTACGCGATCGGTTGCGATCGTCATTTCTGGGAAATCGGTCAACAGGTTTGTGAGCAAAATTTGGCTGGGTAGCAAGGGTAAGAAGGGTAGAACCAGGGAAATACCTGCCATGCTAAACATATTGCCGAAATTAGCACTTGTTGCCATAAACACGTATTTGAGCGTATCAGCAATATCTGCTTTTGGTGGATCGAAAAGAGCAAGATAACCCAAAAACGTCATGTTTGTTTCATCGTCTTTGGTGAAGGAATTGCGATTGTCGTCAGACGACACGCAAGCTACGCAGTTGCGGTAAGCCACCCCTAAGACCCGAAACCCTTCACTACCAAGTTCCTCTGCCCGTTGTTGAATTTTGTCCTGCTGTATAGTAATATCAATTGTCTTTCCGTCACCAGTTTCGACGGTTGAGCAAACATCAAGAATTGCCTTTAGCGCCCCTTTGCTGACAATCAGATTCTTATTATCTTTCTTCAACAGAATACTTAGACGTTTGCGATTGAAATCATAAGGTACTTCATCTAGTTTCTGATAGGCAGAAATGTCAAATTGCTTGTGCTGACGAATTGCGGCATCGATGGGATTTACATAACCTGATTCAGACGCAGCATTCAAATAGGCTAAAGCAAAACGCGAGTCGCCTGCGGCGAGGCTCCGCCAACGCTCTCTTTCCCCTCCACATCAACCGCAGCGTGAATTTTCACTTCCCCTTCCGTCAGCGTGCCCGTTTTATCTGTACAAAACACGTTCATGCTGCCAAAATTTTCAATCGCAGACAGTCGTTTCACAATCACCTGCTTTTTCGCCATTTGTTTAGCACCGCGAGCCAAGTTAACGCTAACGATCGCGGGCAACAATTGGGGAGTCAGACCGACTGCAAGCGCTAGGGAGAATAGAAAAGATTGTAGAACAGGACGTTGCAAGTAGACGTTGGCGACAAAAATTAGAACAACCAAAATCAACGTCACTTCCATGAGAAAATAGCCAAACTTGCCCAGTCCCCTTTCAAATTCGGTTTTGGGTGGTCTGAGTTTCAGGCGTTCTGATACCTTGCCAAATTCAGTCTGCTTTCCTGTCTGCACCACAACCGCTTTCGCTGTACCACTGATTGCGTTAGTCCTAAAGGGTGTTTGTTCGCTGGCTGAGTCCGACTTCGTTCGGCAATACGCCACCCAGTTTGTCAGCAGGATAGGTTTCTCCCGTTAGTGCTGCTTCATTCACTGACAGATCCTTCGACTCTAAAATCAGGCAGTCACCAGGGATACTATCGCCAGCAGCAAGCAACACAATGTCACCCGGAACCACCTCCTCATTAGAGATTTCTTGAGATTGACCATCTCTCAAAACTGTGGCTTTTACTTGCACTAAAGCCAGTAGCTTCGTTACGGCATCTCTAGCTCCCCGCTCTTGCCAAAATCCTAATAGCCCACTAATTAGTACGATCGTCAGAATAATAATAGTATCAATGACATCTCCAAGAAAACTGGAGAGAATAGCAGCTGCCATTAAAATCAAAATAATCGGACTCTTAAACTGGTTCAGCAACAGGAGTAGTGTGGATGACTGTCGCTTTTGCTTCAGACTGTTTGTACCATATTGAGTGAGCCGTTGCTGCGCCTCTTGGCGACTCAAACCCTGGTGGCTACTCTTGAGCTGATCTAATACCTGTTCGGCAGGTAGGCTCCAAAATGAGGGGATGACTTGAGGCATAGATGTCAGTATCCAATTTTTTTAAATCCTGAATAGATAACCTTGCTGATCTACACTGAACATCTGCACAACGGTTGGATACTGTTACGAGAATATCCGCTCTCACCGCATCTATTGGCAATGTCTCACGTTTGGCAGTCTAGGCGATGGCAAGCAGTATGAAATTGCAGCGAAAGGAGCGCCGGAAGCGATCGCGGATCTCTGTCATTTCACGCCCCAACAGCAGAAAATTATGGCAGCCCAAATCAGTGAAATGGCCAATCAAGGATTGCGTGTATTAGGCGTTGCCAAAGCCTCCCTTGTTGATGCGCCACCGCCATTTTTAACGCCTCATCCGTCACTTAATCCAAATCATTTACCCGATGAGCAACATGACTTTCCTTTTCAATTTCTCGGATTGGTAGGACTGTCTGATCCAGTGCGTCCAAACGTTGCGGCGGCAATTCAAGAATGTTATACCGCAGGTATTCGAGTTGTGATGATTACGGGTGATTATCCCGGAAGAACCCGCAGAAGCAACGGTGATGCAGCGTCCTCCTCGTCACCCCAAAGAACCATTATTTGGTAGGAAAACTTTAGGATTGGCAGTGCTACAAGGGGTGGGAATTTTGGTAATTGTTCTTGCCATCTTTGTGGTGGCGCTATATCGCCGACAAGGTGAACTTGATGCCCGTGCCTTAACGTTTACGACGTTGATTTTGGCAAATAGTTTTAGCCTTAACTGAACTGTATTGCAAGATAAAAGTGAAGTTCAACGAGGGATGTCTAAGACGGGCTACGCCTACGCACCAATCATAAAATAGGGAGTAGATTGTTTACCACTCCCTACTCGCTCTATGCTTCAATAACTACCCGCAAATTGCCCCGTTTTTTCGCAACGCGACAAGCAGTAGTTGTACCAGAACGCTCGAATTCTAAATCGAGAATGGTGGGGCCGACTCGCAAATTGTGAAATGATAGGCGATTAATCGATTCTGGCAAAGCAGGGTCGATTATTCGCAAGCAGTTATTTTGAGCATCAGGCACCAAGTTGACCATCATTTGCAGCAGTTGGAAGATACTACCAGTCGCCCAAGCTTGGGGAGTGCAAGCAACTGGATACTGCACAGGGGCATTATCACCGTTCCGTTCGTAGCCGCAGAAGAGTTCTGGAGGACGTTCATAAGGCTGCTGACTGGTCATATCGAATAAACCTTGGAAAAGTTCTAAGGCTTGATCGATTAGACCGAGCGATCGCAATCCCATTGCAATCAGAGCGTTATCATGGGGCCAAACCGAACCAATGTGATAACCCATTGGATTGTAAGCGGGTGACAAACTACTCAGGGTACGAATGCCCCAACCATTAAACATATCTGGTGCCCGCAACCGTTCTGCGACACTGTAGGCTCTTTCGTGGGTGAAAAGACCCAAATGCAGACAATGACCAGGGTTTGAGGTAATACTGTCTACAGGTTTACCATCTCCATCCAAAGCCAAGGCGCAGAAATCCTGGTCTTCTACCCAAAAATCTCGATTAAAACGAACCTTGAGACTTCTAGCCTCTTCTTGCCAACGATCTGCCAAATCAAGGCGCTTTTTCATTCTCGCTATTTCTGCTAGGCGCATTTTTGCAGCATAGACATAAGCTTGCACCTCACAAAGGGCAATCGGGCCGTTAGCTAATTCTCCCTTATGGTTGACAATGCAGTCGCCAGAGTCTTTCCAACCTTGGTTAGCAAGACCGCGTTTAGATTTACGGTAGTAGCTGAGGTAACTGGTTTGTTTGGTATTGCGATCGATCCAGTCCATTGCTGCTAAAGCATTTGGCCAAAGTAACTCTAGGAGTTCTTGGTCGTGAGTCCAAGCATAATGTTCGGCATACAGCATTAGCCACAGGGGAGTCGCATCAACTGTACCGTAGTATGGCGTGTGAGGAATTTCTTGACAACGAGCCATTTCTCCCAAACGTAACTCGTGCAAAATCTTACCCGGTTCTTCTTCGCGCCATTCGTCGTCGATTTTGCCTTGGTATGTCGCCAGTAATATTAGGGTTTCTTTGGCGATTTGCGAGTTTAACATCAGGGTTTGGGAAGCTGTAATCAGCGAATCCCGCCCAAATAGTGTAGAAAACCACGGTACTCCAGCCGAAACTGTCTTATGCTTTCCAAAAGATTGGCGCAACAAATACATATCTTGCTCGGCCCGCTCAATCACTCGATTGAAAGTGCTTTTATCTGAGCTAATGCGGGTAATTTGCTGTACCCAGTGTTGCTCCTCCATCAACTCAGCAGCTTTCGCCTGTCCTAAAGTAATGGCGGCGCTTACAGTTGAACTAGATTGGTTGTTTTTCAACATATTCACCCGATAACCCAGCTTTTGGGTTTCGTGAGAAGCCAACTCTAGCTGCCAAACCGCAGTGTAACCTTTGAAATAGTCTGGTTGACGATGCTGGAATAAAATCCGAGATTCCATCACCGAACCATCCAAACCTTGATAGGCAAGTGTTAAGGATTGTTCCCTAAAAGTTGATGGGTCTTTAGGTAATGGTGAAACGCCATCGACAATTCCTTCTTCAGTCGTGGGTTCTAGTAGACGTAAAAGCCTACCGCGTTTTTCTCTGTCATAACCCCGGACTTCAAATAAATCAACAAAATCTGCATCGAAGCTGATACTTAGTTCAAAATTGACAGTTGTTGTGCTGTAGTTAGATACTTCTATTTCTTCAAATAGAGCGCCATTGAGTACTATTTCTCGCCGAATTCCGATAGTTTCGGCTCTTAGGCGTTCGTCAATTCTGGGGTTAGTACACAAAACTGAGAGTGAAAACCCTTTTCCGGCAGTACTACTGAGAAGTACAGGCGATCGCCCTTCAATTTGCAACTCTAAGCGATTGAGAAATCTCGTATCACAGCAAAACAGCCCCATGCTGGGATTACCCTCACTGAGGGAACAGCCAGAAATATTCCCGATAGTATCTGTCACGAAAAATAAATCATCATCTTTAACCGTCAGTGTCGGTTGTGGTCTTTCACTCACAACACAAGGCCACTCCGGGATAGGTAATTGTTCAGCAGGAATAAAAGTTTTTCCATCCAGGAAAATTTTTTCCGGGGTCATTAGCGTATCCGGTGTCATTAGCCAAAGTTCCGTGTACAGGTCGTAGATTGTTTGTGGTATTCGGAGTAGAGGTCTTTACCCCTCACAACTTGCAGAAAAAAGACTCTTTGTAAAACTTGTTTGAGCTATTCTAGCCAAAATAATTTTTACGTACTGTTGACAAAGTAGCAGTGTCCAAATCTATATAAGTATTGTATAAGTCTAAACTCAAGACTGAAAACTCAGAATTTTTAGATAAGTCCTTAGTTGTCGAACTTTCTCAAGATACAAGATATATAGTATACTCAGCAAAAATGCGATGTTCCCAGTTATATTGGTAAAGCTAGCATTTATTGACTAAACTATTATACGATTTTGTTTTAAATATCTTTGGCGTTAGATTAGAAAAATTTTCCATCATTCAATTGATTGATTAATTTTAATCAATCATTACTGATTAAATTATATGGTATGTAGCAGTAATCGTTTTTGGGTAAGAAAATTCTATTTAGTGAGTGTAAATATTATGACGCACTACGCCAAGGCGTGGACTATCAATCAATGAAGAGTGCTGAGTGCTGAGTGGGTAAAGATTAGTGAATTTAGCAGTTAAAACAATACAAAAATTATGTGGCTGGTACTTAGTAATGAAAGATTTTAGCTGTGCAAGCATATTTCAAAGTTAGTCAAGAATGTATATTGGGCGTAGTAGGTTGTCAATAAATAGATCAATTTGGTAACAAAATGTTGCGCCTGCTTTGGCGAAAAGTGCATTTTAGCGTTCTTTACATATTGCAACTCTCTATTTAACTTGAGAGTGCCTTGGAATTTGTACAATGCAGCTGTGACGTGGATCTTGTCGAGGTTGAGCGTTTAACAATAATTCATGAGCATTTCGACTTCTGTGCTGAGTGATCTGCTAAAGTCCCTACCATACTTGCGGCCCCAGCTATATTTTAAGGCTTCGCTAACAGCGCTCTCCCATGCGATGGAAGATCAAGTTTTGGCTGCGACTTTAGCACAACCCCTTGTAATTGCTAGTTTCCAGCGAGAGCGATTCTACCGCCAAGAAGCTCATCGCTACCTGCGACTTGCCTTGCGGAGTAACCAAATATACGTATTAGCTGCTCCAGAAACGGATTTCGCCAATAGTTCGGAACACTACGAAAAGATCGCTTTTGAGCCAACGGATGGCTTAAATCAAGAGTGGCATTTGGTAGTGATTGCTGACAATTATGCTACTTGTCTGGTTTGCCGGGAAAGTCTTGGTTCCATTGCTAAAAACAAGCAACTACCAGAACTAAGCCCTAATCTGGATATAGACACAGCGCGAAGATTTGAAGGAGTTTGGACATCGGAAAGGGGAGTTAGCCTCAAAGCCGCTGAATTGCTGTTAGACAGGATTTTGGTTTACAGACCAGAACTGGCAAGTAAAATAAACGAGGCACGTCAGAGGTTTAGTATAGGAGAGCCGCGAAGCCACTCTGGAGCAGAACAGATCAACGAATATGCTTGTGACATTGATACAGATCCCTTTGTGCAACGCTTAGTAACTTACTTGCAAGCTAGTCAGTACAAATTGCACAAAGCCTACCGTTCCATTGCGGCCCAAGCACGAAAAGAACGATTAGTCAACTCGATTAGCACAGCCATTCGGCGATCGCTCGATCCTCATGAAGTTCTCCAGGTGGCAGCACAAGAATTAGGACAACACCTAGAAGCTTGTCGCTGTCTAATTTACCGCGCTCAAGCTACAGATAACCAAGCCATAATTGAACACGAGTTTTTGAATCCCGGTATTTTATCGGTTCGTGGGCAAACTTGGGAATTAGAGAAAAATTCCCTGTTTCAGGACATCGTGCAACAAGGCGAAGGTGTTTGTATTAGCGATACGCTAAATGACCCTCGTGTTAACAATTCGCCAGGGCTTTCCTTAATTGCCAAAAAGTTTGCCATTCGTTCTTGGCTGATGGAACCAGTATTTTATCAGGGGCGTTTGTTGGGCATCGTGGAGTTGCATTACTGTGGAATGCCACCGCATGAGTGCCAACCTGGGGAGTTAGATTTGGTAGAAGCGATCGCCACCCAAGTGGGAGCAGCCCTAATTCAAGCGGAAGCCTACGCCAACCTAGAAGAACTTAACCAGCAGCTAGAAGCCCTAGACCGCACCCGCAGCAACCTTATAGCCATCACTGGACACGAACTGCGTACTCCCCTATCCACCATTCAAGTGTGTCTAGAAAGTCTTGCTAGTGAGCCGGATATGCCCTTGGAGTTGCAGCAAATTATGCTCAACACGGCTCTTTCCGACTCAGAACGGATGCGAAAATTGGTACAAGATTTCCTCACGCTTTCCAACTTGGAAAGCGGGCGAGTGCAATGGCATCCAGAATCCCTGACTTTACAAGAGTGTGTGGATTTAGCACTCAGCCGCAATCGCACGCGTTCTTCAACGGAAAAGCCGCCCCAAGTCAAAACTCAAATTGCCGAAAATCTACCTCTAGTAAGGGCTGATGGTGATTGGCTAGTAGAGGTACTGGCAAAACTCATGGACAACGCTTGTAAATTTACGCCACCCCAAGGAGAAATCACCATTAAAGCCATTTCCAACAGCCATCAAATGGTCGAGGTGACTGTGGCTGACACTGGACGCGGCATTGAACCAAATCGCTTAGAAGTAGTTTTTGACCGCTTCTATCAAGAAGAGGGAGCGCTACGCCGCACCACTGGCGGAACAGGACTTGGTTTAGCAATTTGTCGGCAAATTGTGAATGGCTGGGGCGGAGAAATTTGGGCAGAGTCAACTGGCAAAGACCAGGGTAGCCAGTTTCACTTCACCATCCCCATTGTTCAGAATAGCCGCGAGGAAAAGCGGGCAAAAGTCAAGAGTAAATAGTCATGGGGCATGGGGCATGGGGCATTGGTTTTTAACAAATGACAAAGAACAAAGGACAAATGACTAAAAACTGTTACAGTCTATAACGCGATCGCAATATGATCCTGGTTGCAGTGTTAGGATTCCCTAAAAACGTTGAGAGAACAGACTTTATGGCAGAAACACTCTCTGGACAAACCCCACTATTTGCTGGCAGCACTGGTGGCTTGCTCACAAAAGCACAAGTCGAAGAAAAGTACGCTATCACTTGGACTAGCCCGAAAGAGCAAGTTTTTGAATTGCCTACAGGTGGTGCTGCTACTATGCGGAAAGGTGAAAACCTGCTGTATATAGCTCGTAAAGAATATGGTATCGCTTTGGGCGGTCAGCAACTCCGGAAACTCAAAATTACAGATTACAAAGTTTACCGGATTTTACCCAACGGAGAAACCACTTTACTTCACCCAGCTGATGGTGTCTTCCCTGAAAAGGTAAATGAAGGTCGTGACAAAGTGCGTTATGTAGACCGTCGGATCGGACAAAACCCCAGTCCCTCTAAAGTTAAGTTTAGCGGTGTTACAACCTACGACGCTCCGTAATTAGCTTTTAGTAGCTAATGGGTAATTAGTAATGGGTAATTGGTAAGAAAAAGAATTACCCATTACCCATTACCAATTACCAATTACTTTTAAAAAATAATGATTTTTCCGCATTTCTCCCAGTTTTCTGGCCTAGCGCAACAAGGCAACTTCGTACCCGTATATCAAGAATGGGTAGCGGACTTAGATACGCCCGTATCTGCTTGGTATAAAGTTTGTGCAGGTCAGCCCTATAGCTTTTTGTTGGAATCGATAGAAGGTGGGGAAAAACTAGGACGCTATAGTTTAGTGGGCTGCGATCCGCTTTGGGTTTTGGAAGCAAGGGGCGATCGCACCACCCAATTAAACCGCGATGGTTCGCAGGTCGTTTTTGCGGGCGATCCTTTTACAACTTTAGCCGAGTGTTTAGCGCCTTATCACCCAGTCAAGTTACCACAGCTACCACCAGGGATTGGCGGTTTATTTGGGTTTTGGGGCTATGAATTGATTAACTGGATTGAGCCGCGCGTGCCAATCTATCCACCAGATGAGCGAAATATCCCTGATGGATTGTGGATGCAGGTAGACCACCTGTTGATTTTTGACCAGGTGAAGCGAAAAATTTGGGCGATCGCTTATGCTGATTTACGTGACCCCAATGTAGATTTACACGCAGCCTATCAACAAGCGTGCGATCGCGTCACCCAAATGCTCGAAAAGCTATCTCTCCCCCTATCGCCCGAAAAAACTCGGTTGGAATGGAAACCGCCAGGGAACAGAGAGGCAGAGGAGCAGGGGAGCGGAGGGGCAGAGGAGTATAAAAGTAATTTTACTCGTCCTGATTTTTGTGCCAGTGTCCAAAAGGCCAAAGACTACATCAAAGCAGGCGATATCTTTCAAGTAGTAATTTCTCAACGACTATCAACACCATACACAGGCGACCCCTTTGCCCTTTACCGCTCCCTACGTCAGATAAATCCTTCGCCTTACATGGCTTACTTTAACTTCCGAGATTGGCAAATCATTGGTTCTAGTCCTGAAGTGATGGTGAAAGCCGAAACTGCTCCAGATGGGGGAGTTATAGCAACGGTACGCCCCATTGCTGGGACACGTCCACGCGGTAAAACTACCCAACAAGATGCAGCATTCGCTCAAGATTTACTCGAAGATCCCAAGGAAGTTGCCGAACACGTGATGCTTGTAGATTTAGGGCGGAATGATTTGGGGCGTGTTTGTCAAAATGGTAGCGTCAAAGTTGATGAATTAATGGTAGTTGAGCGCTACTCCCATGTGATGCACATTGTCAGCAATGTTGTGGGTAAATTAGCACTCGATAAAACAGCATGGGATTTATTGAAAGCTTGCTTCCCAGCAGGTACGGTAAGTGGCGCACCCAAGATTCGGGCGATGGAAATTATCCACGAGTTAGAGTCTAGTCGGCGCGGTGTTTATTCTGGTGTATATGGATATTACGATTTTGAAGGACAATTAAATACTGCGATCGCAATTCGCACAATGGTAGTACATGACAAGACGGTTAGCGTACAAGCTGGCGCAGGTTTAGTGGCTGATTCTGAGCCAGAAAAAGAATACGAAGAGACGTTGAATAAAGCTAGAGGTTTATTAGAAGCAATTCGTTGTTTGCGTTGAACTGGGGGCTAGTAGTAACAGAACTTTGCCTAGCTTTAACAGGTAATTGAAGTTCTGCGGCTCATAATTAAAATCCGCTCAAGTGTTCAAAATACAGCAGATTGCAACTTGGTGAGGTACAGACAATCATAGGGGCAATTCATGAATTGCCCCTACCTGTACTTAATTTACCTGAAATACGCTATAACTAAAATTCTTATTTAGTTATCCGAAAGAAGTGCAATAGAATTTATGCTGTAACGTTTTTGTACTACGCTATGAATTCAAATAAAAGTTATATCTTGATGTAATGGCTTTATAGTTACTATCGCTTGCAATTAATAGCCAACTGATTTTTATTAGTTAGTTGTAAAAGTGGACTTGATACAAGTACAGTAACAGTTCGATTTGCTGTATGAGAATCTAGACCAGACTTTAACAGTTGATTGATTAATATTCTTCTATTTTGAATTACATAGGTTTTACTTTGAACTGCAAGATGTTTGGAAACAATTTCTGCCACTTCTAAGCCCATGTATCCACAATACCGTGACAAATTAGGAAGCTTTATAAATCCAATCAACATCAAAGTTTTCCCAAAGCTAAAGAGACTTTTTTAGGCATATTGACATAGTGAAAATAAGTCCTGGTATCCAAATCCAGGACTTCTATTGAAGTTACTAGTAAAATGAACAAACTTGTTCATCCTAATTGAGTGAAATAAATCGCCCAAAGCATTCCAGTTACCCCAATAGCGATTAAGAGGTTAGTGAAAAATCTGCCGAATTCAATTTCTTGTCCCAGTCCCTTGTCATCTTGACCCCCACTGAAAAACAATGACCACGCTTGATTTGCATTGATGATCTCAAAGTTGTTGAAATCGGGTCTAAAAACGACTGTTCCAATCAAATCTTTTCTGGGGTAATCAAAATCAGTTTTCATAAGTTTGCCTCTAAATTGTTTTATTTGTCAACTGGAGAAAATTTGTAAATCTGAAGTGTGTTCTCTAAAAACTAGTTAGCCATCCAATCAAACCGTGTCCGGTGAAAACTTCCAACGCGATGAGTGAGATAAAACCAATCATTGCCAAGCGACCATTGAGTTTTTCGGCGTATTCGGTGAAGCCTGTCCGTGGGGTTTCATCAATATAAATTTTGGGTTCAATTGCAAATCTGTTGAGTTGACCGCGTTCGTTAATAGTAAAGCCTTTATTTGTCATCTTTTACTTTTTATTTTTGTGTTATGTAAATGAATGTAACTTATTGTAAATATTTTTTGCAAGTACTTGACACAATAAAAAAGGTAGTAATAACCGTACTAACCAGATAGGGTATTTTGGCTTCATCCGAGAAGGTAAGCGATGTGTAGACACAATAGTTGAGCGAAGAATTGGTTGTAAAATTTGATACAAAAGAGATATGCCAATACAGTTCAGGTAAGACCAAAACACTTGTAGAGACGGCGATTTATCGCGTCTTAAAACCCACGATTTTGTACAAGTAGCCCTTAACTGAACTGTATTGAGAGATATGCGATCTCTAGGCTAATCGTCATTTAAATTGCATCATTTTCATGGCAATAAAAGCTGCAAACCCTCTCCCTTGCTCCCTGCCCCCTGCCCCCCTGCGGTCTCAATGTGCAAATTAAATGCTTAACAGCTTACGATGCGCTACGCCTACGCTCTTAGAAGTGAATACACACAAAGGCATTAATTACCTTTAGTCTGACTTCAGTAAAACTTATCATTTACATAAAGAGAAATTATCAAAGTATAGCTGAGGAAGTATTGCTTATTTGTAACGAACTTGTTATGTTTCTTTACATATAGAAACATAAACAACATAAATGCGTTAAAGCACTGTTGGTCAAAGTTTTCTAAATAACTATGCAGTTAAGCCTACAATGTGCTTTGCCGAGTATCAAAACTCAACGGCAACACTATCATTATGCCTTTGGTAGATGATGTCTAAGGCGGCCTATGGTCAGACTGCTTAGTGCTTTTAGTAACACCTAAACGCATTTCCCCTCCGTTTTTTCACATTCAATAGAACTGTAATTTTTTTGGGAACATCTGCTATGTCTTTTACCATCAAGTCGGCTCAAAGTATTTTTCCCGGCACGCTAGTTGCTGACGTTGTTCCAACTGTTGTCGAATCATTCTCTCAACTCAATGCTGAAGATCAACTAGCATTACTCTGGTTTGCTTATACCGAGATGGGTAGAAGTATTACGGTTGCCGCTCCTGGAGCAGCTAACATGGTACTCGCACAAGGCTTACTTGAACAAATTAAGCAGATGCCTTTCGAGGCTCAAACACGAGTCATGTATGATTTAGCTAATCGTGCTGACACTCCCCTCTGCCGTTCTTATGCATCCTTCACTGTAAACATCAAGTTGGGCTTTTGGTATCAGTTAGGAGAATGGATGGCTCAGGGAATCGTTGCTCCTATTCCAGAAGGCTACAAGCTTTCTCCCAAGGCTGCTGAGGTGTTAGAAGCAATCAGAAATGCTGATTCAGGTCAACAAATCACAATTCTCCGCAATACCGTAGTGAGCATGGGATTTGACCCGAACGCTCCCGGTAGTTACAAAAAAGTCTCAGAACCTGTGGCTCCACCCACAGCACCAGCATTTCGGACTAAAGTCACCATTGAGGGTATCAACAACCCTACAGTGCTTGGCTATATCAACAACATGAATGCCAATGACTTTGATGCTGCTGTTGCTCTGTTTACCTCTGAAGGTGGTTTGCAACCTCCCTTTGAAAGACCGATTATTGGTCAAGATGCAATCCGCGCTTATATGCGTGAAGAATGCCAGGGATTAAAAATGATACCAGAGCGTGGTATATCCGAGCCAGTAGAAGATGGCTATACCCAAGTTAAAGTCACCGGCAAAGTCCAAACCCCTTGGTTCGGTGCAAGTGTGGGTATGAATATTGCATGGCGATTTTTGCTCGATCCTCAAGGCAAAATTTTCTTCGTAGCGATTGACTTGCTTGCTTCTCCTAAAGAACTGCTGAATCTAGTACGTAAGTAAAAGCTAGATTAGTCGCTGCTTAAGCGTGGATGAGTGAAAGAGCAAGCCACCTCACCACGTTTAAGCAAAAGAAATTTATCAGGATAAGGGTTTCCTTCTCTAAAACTTTTTGAAAATAATCAATCTCATCAGCAATATTGTAAAAGATTGTTAAATAATTTTAATCTTGATGCGAAGTTTTAAAAGTCTCTTAATAAGAGGAATTTTCAGAAATTATTGATTAGACACTGTGATTTTCAGGTGAGAAATGGAAATTTGGAAGGCAGGCTGTATGGATGCTAATGAACTTCTCAACCGCTATTGTGCAGGAGAGAGAAATTTCACTCAAGTAAGCCTGCACTTAGTTAACCTCAGCGAGGTGTGTTTAGCTGGAATCAACTTGAATCGATCTAACTTGGCTAACGCGACTTTATCACAGACTAACCTGCGCGGAGCAAACCTAATTGAAGCAAATTTGACTGCGGCGATCTTATGGAGAACCGATCTAAGTGGCTCAAATCTGATATTAGCAAACCTCAAGGCTGCTAATCTGATTCGGGCAACTCTTAGGAAGGTGAACTTGCATAAGGCTTCCCTTATGAAAGCAGACCTGCGTTTAGCAGACTTACATGATGCTGACCTCAGTAGTGCAAACTTAGCTGGAGCAGACTTGCGCTATGCTAACCTCAGTGGTGTAAACTTGGCTGGAGCAAATCTCACTGGTGCAAACCTGACTGGCACAAAGTTGAGCAACACAGACCTGAGTCATGCCAGTCTCACCAAAGCTATTTTGTGTAAAACGGATTTAATTGACATTGATTTAACCGAAGTAGACCTGACTGGGGTCAATCTGCACCACTGCTTATTTAACGGAGTAACCTTACCTAAACGAAGCTTAATTGAAGCGGGTTGAGTGTTGTTGTCGTCTAATTAAAAATTTAAAATTATTCACGAATTACTAATTAGAGAGACTGACTCTAAAGAAATAACTGTACATTTTTGGAGTAAGGGATACATAGGCATCATCCCTAAAAGATGGGAAGACAATAAATTAAATCTGCATTTGCAATTTGAAAATTATCCTCAAGGGTTAATAATAAGAATGCTAATTTGTCCTAATGACGATAAATCCATACGCGAAAAAATATATAAAATATCCCAAAAAAATATACCTCTTTTTAAGAAGAAAGCTTTAACACCTCAATGGACAACTATTTATACAAAAACTATTCTTAAGCCTAAAGATTATGAAGATGCTGATCTTGAGGAATTAATGAATAAGGTAGAGGAATTTTGGCTGCACTTTATTAAAAATGACTTTGTAATTATCGAGAATATAATTAATACAAATATAGATGAGATAATCTGTAAAGATATCTCCGTTCATCCTGAACCTTGAAGATAAACTTTAGCGATCGCTCCTACAGTAGCCTAAATTAGTAAAATTTTATACTAAAGATTTTGCATATATACTAAGCCGACTTATGTTGATGCGATCGCACCCCACACAACCCCACACAGCACTAAACTAGAAAGTAAGATGCTCAGGATAGCTTATGAACGCTGTTACAACCACTTTACCTCCTACACTCAAGTTGAAAATCGACTTAACTGATGATCAATTTTTCGAGATGTGTCAGAAAAACCGCGATTATCAATTTGAGCGTACAGCATCAGGGGAATTATTAATTATGCCACCTACAGGTAGTGATACTGGCAGACGTAATGTTAAACTTACAACCCAACTAGATATTTGGAACTCTGAGAGTAATTTAGGCGAAGTTTTTGACTCCTCAACTGGCTTCACTCTACCCAATGGTGCAGAACGTTCTCCCGATGCTTCTTGGGTAAAAATTGAGCGGTGGAATGCTTTAACCCCAGAACAACAAGAAAAATTTGCCCCAATTTGTCCTGATTTTGTAGTAGAGTTGCGTTCTCCTAGTGATTCCTTGAAAGACTTACAGGAGAAAATGCAAGAATATATAGAAAATGGCGCTCAATTAGGCTGGTTAATTGACCGGAAAAACAAGCGAGTAGAAATTTATCGTCCAGGTAAAGATGTAGAGATATTAGACAATCCTGCTAGTTTATCAGGAGAAAATATCTTACCCAGATTTGTGTTGAAGTTACAGCCAATTATGTAGCTTTATCGATTAGGATAAACATAACGTATTTCAAAGCGACTTTGTTCCCAAAGTGGTAGCAAAGCCTGTTTAGCAGCATTTAATTGAGCTTGCGAAAAAGATATTTTTCCATTTTCTATAATCCAAATAAATATCCGAGTTATTAAATCTGCCTTTAAACTATTCTCGTATTCACAATTATTTATTCTTGCTACTTGCTTATCTAAGCAATCAATAGCATATTTAAAAGTCAAGTTTTTCCAGTCTGTGCGATTGTTATCAATTTCTTCTTGCGTATTTTTCCACTCGATCCTACGCAAATTTCCTATAATATAGTCTATGCCTGTTATAGAAGAGTCAGTGTTACGTACCAAATTTGTATAGGCTTGGTAATATGATTTCAACAGAGAGGCAGCAATATTTTCTACATATATATTTAGCCAAGATTGAATGTCGTGAAGATAAGGTGCTAAATCTCTGATATTATCAATTTCTTGAATCAGCATACGACCATTTGTATAATTTGTAATTTTTGCTAGAAATTCAGCTTCAGATATTTGAGACTTTTGTGAGTAATAGTTAATAACTTTTGGAATATATTTCTCTAACAACCACTGTTTAGTATATTTAGCCGTCCAGGTTCCCCAAGAACCAATATCTTGCTGCCATGAGGTAAATTCATCTGTATCAATAGATTGTAAGTTAACATCATTTAGTTCATAAATTACGTTAACCTGATGATTGTTAGGTAATGAAGAAAAACTTATATCAGTTTGGTAGGAAATAAATGTATGATCGTGAATTCCTCTACTCACTCGGATTGACATATTTTTTGTATGGAATAAATGCCATTCTGACTTACCTTTAATATAATTAAACTCATTAGCAAACTGCTGCATTAGATTCCATAATTCTTGTCTTACAGAAAATAGGATAAAACCTCTATTTCCTGAAAAGTTTACAAATTTAAAATCCCATGTTTCTAAAATATTTTCAAATTGAATTAGTAAATTTTTATATTCTTGGCAAACTCCATCAATACATAAACATAAGTCTGCTGCTTCTACATCTGATAAAATTAGAGTTGTTTGACCTAAATAAACCTCAAAAGTATTTTTATCTAACTGTTTAAAAATCCGACGACATCTCCAATCTGGCTGGGTGTGCAATCCAGTCATTAATTGGCCTAAAATATCTTGATGATTTAAGTAAATTTTTAGACCTCTTAAAATAATACTGCTGAACTCTATTTCACAATTACCCTCTCCAAAAGCTTTGGGTAAATTACATGCGATCGCTACTTTCTTTTTCACAACAACTAAGCGATAGCCTTCCCTTGTTGTGGAAGACTCAAAATCACATTTCTCTAAAATATCCTGTAAATCTGGATGTTGTCTTAAAAATCTCTCTATTAATTTATATTTAGTATTTAATAAACTGCTTGTTGTTTTTTTGTCGATATTCTTAACTAATTCAAAGTTTAGCTTGTTATAAAAGTCTGAGGCAATATAATTATCTTTTAGTATATCTATATTTATATCAAAAATAGACTCTTTTTTATAGTAATGAAACCGTTTAAAAACCTTTATTTGATATCCGTTAGTAATTATAAAAAATAGCGTATTAAAACGATCATTATAAATTTTAGTTTGTTGAATAATGTCATTTAATTTAGTTTCATCTGGTGCTATTGTCTTAATAGCAACAAGTGAGTTATTTATGTTTTGCTGATTAATATCATCTGTTGGATAATAAACCTGAATAACTTGGTTATTTCTGTGATATTGTCCTGATTTAGATGTTGTTAAAGGGTATTCACGACGACATCTCTCTGGATAACAGAGATAATGAAGCATTGGTAAAATAAACTTTTCTTTGACATCATCTTCATTTTGTAAAATCCGATGGTCAAAACCTTGTATCCATGTAATAAATTTTTTAATTGACTCTGGAATAGTCATCAGATAATCTACCTGCTAGTATAAATTTGCTATACCTTATTTTGTTTATATAATTAACAATTTATCAATTCAGGTCGAATAGTATCGTGATTTTGAATACTATAATGAGACCCTTCATCTTGATGTAAAGGATTGAGCAAATAGAATAAGACTGTTGGCGAATTAATTTATTTAATTTCAGTACGTTTAAACACACTTTAGCTATTAGCCCGCAATGTATTGCAACCTAGGAAAGCAACACTCTCACCAAGGTTTTAGGGCTGTGTGATTTTAACCCATTATGAATTGACCAACAGCCTTATAGAATAGAGCCTCCGGCACGCTGACGCGAAAACGAAATCCGCATACAACAGGGCTAGGACTAATGAAAAACCACTAATTAAGCAAAGGTAAAAATTGGCGAATTAACCCAATTGTGACTGCCGGCAATTCCAACTGTGGTGTTAACCCCACATCTTCCAACTCTTGAAAAAATCGGATTGCTTGGGGATTCATTTCGGCAAGGCGGCGACCAATTGAAGGCCCTGTAAATTCTGACTTTTGCCCCCAAATAATGGCGGTCGGAGTTGTTAATTCTTGAATGTAAAGCGATAAATCAAAGCATAAATCGCCACGGACAAAGGACAGTGCTGCATATTCAGCATTAGGCTGCTGGGCGGATTGCAAATAAGCATCTACAATTTCTTGGTACACTCGATTAGACTTAGCAAATTGCCGTTGCTCTAAGAAACTGCGAATACCCCCACTGGTGGCTACCCCTGTGCTGTAAATTAAACGGTCAACAACAGGAACACTGATTAACTGGGCAAAAAAACTACGTGAGTAGTCTTCGCCAAAGTCGGAAAGTCCGGCGGGGGTGGTGAGAATTAAAGCCTTAAATAAATCAGGATGAGCTGCTGCTACTCGAATTGTAAATGCTGCGGTCAAAGAAGAAGCGATCGCAGTTACAGGGCCAGTACAAGTCTGCTGTAAAAACTCCCGAATCGTGGTCAAATAATCCTCAATATTATAATTCCGTGCTGGATGCTCAGACCGACCCCAACCGATCAAATCGGGTGCAATGACTCGATATTCAGCGGCAAAAGCTGGATAAACCTTCGACCACTCATAAGCAGAAGATCCACCACCAAAGCCATGCAAGAACACCAAAGTTTCCCGATCATCTCTAGCAGTTACATTATTCTGCCAAGGCGCTCCATCAGCAGAATAATATACCATTCTACCTAGTGAGGTATTTATAGAGCGTTGGTCAAATCCTTGTGGTTGAAACATAAGTATTTTTTGTTGACTGTAGTCATTTGTTGGCACAAGTGAAAGTAGTGATGCGGGTACACGTAGAGAGAATTTTGCTCCTGTCTTTGCGTCCCCAAGTCTTTTTTAGTTACACTGGATGCTTACGTGTTTAGTTCAAACTTCCACTCATTGTTATTATCAGCGAATCAATTGCTCTAAAACTTCTCACCACCGTCAGATTAAGCAGATGTAAAATTACTGGATTAGTTATAAAGATTTGGTGATTTTTTTCACAATGAAAAGGAAATTAACCTTGAAATTACTGTCTTACAAGGTTTTTTATGGTAGCGAGTATCACTAAAGCCTGAATCCAGCATAAGTTTTTATGGTAATCTATCAAAAAACTCATAAATAATTTTGAGCGTTAAAAACAGTTGAAACGCTCATTTTAATAGGCTATTTATTCTACTTATATATGTAAGATAAATTGCTTCTGATGTATAACCAATCTAATTATTATCTAAGTAATGGTAAGGCGGGATGTCATGGTAAAGCAGGCTACTCTTCAATCAAATAAACTACCAACGATTGAAGACGCTGAATTTGCGCTTGACAAGCTTAATATACAAAATGAAATTAAAGCTTCAGCTTGCAGGGATCAGGTCGAGTCAGCCATTGATGCTGCCAGAATTACTGTACCCTCTTGTATTTTTTTAGACTTAGAAGACTTAAAGTGTTTTGAACCAGTAGAGCGCCAGTATGAACGCTGGGGAGTAATTTTTCACAATTCTCTAGCAATACAACCATCAAATCCAGCATTTCCAGCCTATTCAGGACAAACAGTTTTAATGGGAGCGCCCAAAAGCGGATTTTTAGAAGCTACTTTCTTACGTCCGGTTAACTCGGTTACTGCCTTTGTCACTAGTTCTCAACGGCTAGTACTTTCTGCTTACGATCGCGATCGCCAACTGCTCGGTCAAACTGCACTCCCAGGGTCTAATCTTGCCAATTCAGACTCAGCAATTTCCCCCAATACCTTATTATTTATAAATGTGAATAACATCCATAGCGTTACCTTCTGTGCTTTTGATGGTCAATTCACTATTGATAACTTTCGTTTTTGCCTTTAAAAAGCCTTTATGCCCTTGCTCTAAGCCATCTAAAATGGTATCTTTATTTCCGCCGTGCTGTACTAGTCTACTATCCGTCGATGCAAAGCAGGCATCTTGTGGTTTGGGTCTTCACCTTTTCTTCATTCCCTAGTAAAACTTATACAATAGGTAATTTCGTAATCAAGTAGGTAAACACTGTGGCACAGGCTTCGTCTTCTTGGCAGCAATTGATCAACCAGATCCACAACTGGAACTGGTCGCATCCATTGTTCAAGACAAAAGGAGCTACAAAGCAGCAAACATTTCAGCGTTTCTCTGGGCCTGGAGGCTTTCTTGGGTTCCTGACAATTATCGTTGCTATGTTGTTGTGGAACTGGATGCTGCTATTGGCTCTCTTAATGGGCATTGGGGTAATGGTATTGGTTTACTCAATGCAGAAGTGGGACTGGCAATTGCACTGGTCTAAGATACATAAATTCTTAAACAGTTCAAATCGCCGATTAGTCTTAGCAGTCATTAGTGGCGGTCTTGCTACTGTCAGCACTTATATGGCCGCTGCAATTTGGGTTGACTCTCACAGTTCCTGGATTGCAGCTGGTGCTATTATCCAAGGCGTGGGAACCCTGTTAACTTTGATTTTATTAGTCTGGCAAATTGTCAACTTCTATGAAAATCGAGAAGAAGACTACCTCGATCGATTGTTGGTCAATTTAACAGACAAAGATCCATTGAAACGGTTGATTGCCCTACGTCAACTAACTAAATTCATCAGTCGTCAGCGAGTTGATTCTTCAGTGCAGCAAGATGTTGCCGAATGCTTGCAACTCTTACTCAGTCGAGAGGAAGAAGTTGCGATCCGAGAGGCAGCTTTTAAGAGTTTACAAGCTTGCGATGGTCTCCGGTCGGTCGGAGGCGATCGCCTACAAGTGCCACCCCCGAAAACAGCAGCACCTTTTGTACCCGTATCAGCAAAAGTCAAGCATCACGTTTATTAGTTATTTGTCATTTGTCATTTGTCATTTGTCATTTGTCATTTGTCATTTGTCATTTGTCATTTGTCATTTGTCATTTGTC
>NZ_JAAGOG010000459.1:0-1014 GCF_010747425.1 Nostoc sp. UIC 10630 | reverse complement strand
GGGAGCAGGGGAGCAGGGGAGCAAGGGAGCAGAGGAGAAGAATTTAAATTTATCCTCGGCGCTTCACTCCTTGCGCTATAGCGGCTTATTACCATCTGGAAAAGCGGCTTTAAATCAATGGAAAACTCTATGGCAGAAGGGATATCGCACGTTTAAGTGGAAAATTGGTGTGGATGCGATCGCTCATGAACTAGAAATTTTTGACTCACTAATACAAACCTTACCAGCCTTTACCAAACTGCGATTAGATGCCAACGGTGGACTCACCTATGAAGAAGCTAACTTATGGCTGCGGACTTGCGACAATCTCAAAGCAAATCCAGAACTACCTCTAGAAATTGAATTTATCGAACAACCGCTACCCGTTGAACAATTTCAGCAGATGTTGGAATTGAGTACGAGTTATGAAACTGCGATCGCTTTAGATGAATCTGTTGCCACACTTGGACAACTCGCCGCCTGTTATCAACAAGGTTGGCGAGAGATTTTTGTCATCAAGCCTGGGATAGTTGGATCGCCATCTCGTCTGAGAAAGTTTTGCCACCAGCATAAAATTGATACTGTATTTTCGTCAGTATTTGAAACTGCGATCGCTAGACTTGCAGCACTCCAACTAGCAGCCGAATTATCCCAAAACGACAGGGCAGTTGGTTTTGGCATCGACCATTTTTTTGAACAAGAAGAAACGTGGTTTCAATCTTTATGGAACGACCTTTAGACTGTCTTAATAACCTAACTCAGAATGATTGGCTTATTGGTTATGACAGCAGTCATTTTAATCAAATAGCTCAAGAATTATATTTAGAACTAGCACAAGTATCAGCGTGTGGAACACCACCAAAAATTATCTTAGCCGAACGCGAACCATTAAAGTTTTTAGCAAGTTTTATTGCCGCTTGTGCAGCTAATTGTCCAGTTTTTCTTTGTAACCCCGACTGGGGAACACAAGAATGGCAACAAGTCTTTGATTTAGTACAGCCAAATATTATTTTGGGGATGGGGAATGGGGAATGG
>NZ_JAAGOG010000058.1:0-39611 GCF_010747425.1 Nostoc sp. UIC 10630 | reverse complement strand
ATAGATGGGACAACAGCCGTTGAGAATCCCATCAACGATGCAGATAAGCTTGGTTCAGACTGGTATACGTTCTAAAAGCTAGAAATAGGAGTTAGGAGTTAGGAATTGTTTTTCCTCATCTTTCCCTACTCCTTCATCCTCGTATCCCCTATTTTTCAAAATTTGTAAGTTAAAACCTGAAGTTCCGCATTTTCTGGCAATTTACCAGGGCTAATGGAAACACTATCTCCATTGCTACGCCGCACTGTCGTACCTTGCATTAAGGTCAAAAAATCATCAAGTGGTGAAATATCGCACTTAGCAGCATCAGCCGCCTGTGTCCGGTAATGGGTCGGAATCACCAGCTTGGGATTTAATACTTGAATAGCCTGCTTTGCTTCTTGAGCATTGTAGGCTTTTGCACTGCCTCCCACTGGAATGAATAGTACATCGGGTCGTCCCATCAAGATTTTTTGCTCGATGGAAATAGGTGCGGCGGCTCCCCCTAAGTGTAAGATATTAATCCCGCCTTGCTTCCAGCTCCAAGCAGTATTTGAGCCAAATTGCTTACCACCTTTGCGATCGTGGTCTATAGCAATTCCTTGGAACTTTATACCTTTAAACTCATAAACTCCTGGTTCGTAGATGAGTTTTGCATTTCCCGGTAGTACATCCACCGCACCTTCATCCAGTAATTGACTGCTAATCAGTACCAAATCTGCTGCAACTTTTGGTAGTCGATATTTAGCAGTACAGCCAACCGTCCGAAATGGATTGACGAGAATTTTCGCACCACCACCAGTAAAAAGAAAGCAAGTATGACCCAACCACTGAACTGATAAACCGCTAGATTGTGCGTCAGCTTGAGATTTAGAACCCAAGGTAGTAACTAAAGCTGTGGCCAACCCCGCCCCAGCATAGCCCATCAACTGTCGTCGTTTCATTAATTATGCTCTTGACTGTAACTGTTCGAGAAAGTTTCGTAATAACTGTTTTCCTGAAGATGTCAGGACACTCTCTGGGTGAAACTGGACACCCTGAATGTGAGGATAGTTCCGGTGTCGCACTCCCATGATGGTGTTATCTTCAACCCAAGCGGTGATTTCTAACACATCTGGGCAAGTCTCACGTTCGATTACCAAACTATGATACCTAGTGGCGATGAGAGGATTTTCTAATCCCCGAAAAACCCCCACCCCAGTGTGAGATACCTGAGAAGTTTTGCCATGCATCAACTCTGGAGCAGGAATTATTTTACCACCGAATACTTGACCGATGCTTTGATGTCCTAAACAGACACCTAAAATTGGCAAATCTTGTCCTAGCTGTTCAATCAATTCTAAGGATATACCCGCATCTTCCGGGCGGCCAGGCCCAGGAGAAATAACTACGGCTTCCGGCTTTAATGCCCGAATCTCATCTATGGATATCTTGTCGTTACGAAAAACTTTAATATCATTTGCTACTGAGAATTCTGCTGCCAATTCTCCCAGATATTGCACTAAGTTATATGTAAAACTGTCGTAATTGTCGATAACTATAATCAAAGCTCATCACTCCTGGTTTTTAGCTCTCATCAGATTACTGATACTATATTGTTCGCTAGATATAAAAATAACGCTAACGTAGACACATAAATATGAAGCGGCTACTTTATAACAAGCCACTTCTTAGATTTTTAATTTCTTATAATGTCTTCTCCACAGTGAATTGGGTAGAGTGCGATCCTCTTACCAAGTCACTTGGCGATGCCTGGGTTGGGCTACGCCTACGCAAATCATATTTACAAAGCGGATATAATTAACCTTACCAGAGGAGGGAGCAATAGCGTACCAGCTACCAGCACTGCTACCAAAGCAGAGACAAGAACTGCACCAGCTGCACAATCTTTAGCGATTTTTGCCAATTCATGATATGTCTGCTTAACGGTTAAGTCCACAAGAGACTCGATCGCTGTATTTAGTAACTCTAATGCCAAAACTAAACCACTAGTTATACCAATTACCGCTATTTCCACAGCTTGCAGGTGCAAAAAAACGCTTAAACCAATCGCTAAAGCACAAACACTTACGTGGATGCGAAAATTACGTTGAGTTTGAAAACTATAGCTGATTCCAGCCCAGGCATATTTAAAACTAACAAATAAATTAGAAGCTACTTTCCAGGAAAATTCCCGTTCGTTAGACACCACTGTTTGTAACGAGGTAGGCGTTGGTGATGAAGAAATTTTTGGGGACATAGACTTAAAAATACAAAAATAGAGTTGCTACAGTGGGAATATTCGCCGATCTTAATGGCAGAATTAACTTTGAGGCAATCTTTAAGCAAATTTGCACAGAAGTATTATAAAAGTATTACCCAAAATTAACATTAAGAACACATAACTACTGCTATTCTATGTCAATAGCAATACCTATCGCATTCAGCAATCTTACTTGCTGTTTTAACATTCGTCCCAAACTTTCTTCATCAGGATGATCCCAGCCCAACAGGTGTAATAAACCGTGAGATGCTAACCAAGCTAGTTCAGTTGGTAAGCTATGTTCCTGCTGTTTAGCTTGACGCTGTGCTGTATCTACAGACACGATAATGTCACCTAAGTATAATGGTACAGATGCAAGCATTTCTTTGCTTTGCGGAAAATCCACTTCTAAAGCAGCAAAAGCTAAAACGTCTGTAGGCTTATCTTGTTGACGATACTGAGCATTCAGTTCTTGAATTTGCGAGTCATCTGTCAAACGCAGCCCAATTTCATAACTTGGCGCTGGCGGAATTTGAGGTTGAAGTATTTCCAACCAGTTATTAAACCAATTTTCCCAAGTTTCAGGAGGAATTCGAGTATCAGTGTCAGTAATTTTTACAGATGTTGTCAGAGACAAATCGTAAAAAGAATCCTCCACATATAGTTCAACGCTCAGGGGCACATAGTCTCCTTGTCTGAGGTTTAGGGTTGACTGTCCTTTGTCCTTTGTCCTTTGTCCTTTGTCCTTTTAAATATAATTAATGACTAATGACTAATGACTAATGACTAATGACTAGCTTAGTGAGTTAAGTAAGCAAGACCGACAAGGAGAGCTAAAAGCCCTACAGCAGTCAACGCAAAATGCTTCAGGGAAGTTGCACCCTTCCGCACCATGTTTCGCATGGCGAGTTTTACGTAGCTAGGTTGAGGTTCTGTTGAAGGAGAGTTGCTCATAGTTATTTGTCTACAGACTCTTTTATAACTGTAACAGTTGGTCTGGGATAGAATGGCGATCGCTTGCATATTACTCAGAAATTTCTCTGAAAACGCGCCAATCTAAAATCCTCAAAAATCAAAAGTGCTAAGTAATGTTAAGAATTCATTACTTAGCACTTGCAAATAATCCCAAATTATGAGTCAGGGTTTTCTACTAATTTGTTTTCTTGGCGCAAATAAGCTTGGATGAATGGATCAAGTTCGCCATTCATCACATCGCCAATCGCCGTTGTTTCTGTACTTGTACGTAAGTCTTTCACCATTTGGTAAGGGTGGAAGACATAGTTACGGATTTGGTTTCCCCAGGAGGCTTCCACCATATCGCCACGAATTTCGGCAATTTCTTGGGCGCGTTGCTCCTTGGCGATGACCAAAAGCTTTGCTTTGAGGCGATTTAGGGCTTTCTCTTTATTTTGCAGTTGCGATCGCTCTTCTGTACAGCGCACAGCAAGTCCTGTAGGAAGGTGAACAATCCGAACCGCAGTTTCTACTTTGTTGACATTCTGCCCACCTTTACCACCAGACCGAGTTGTGGTGATTTCCAAATCTTTATCTGGAATATCTAATTGCACAGAGTTATCAATCTGCGGCATCACTTCCACCCCTGCAAAACTGGTTTGTCGCTTGCCGTTGGCATTAAAAGGTGAAATCCGCACTAAGCGATGTGTACCCATTTCCGATCGCAAGTAACCATAAGCATAGCGACCAGTAATTTCTAGGGTTGCCGATTTAATTCCGGCTTCATCACCCTCCGATTCTTCAGCTAAAGTTACCTTATAGCCGTGAGCTTCGCCCCAACGGGTGTACATCCGCATCAGCATAAATGCCCAGTCTTGAGCGTCTGTGCCACCAGCGCCAGCACTAATTGTCAGTACAGCACCTTCGGCATCATAGGGGCCGGAAAGTAACTGTTGTAACTCCCACTGATCCAGGTCACGATTCAGTTTAGTGATGGTAGATTCTGCTTCTTGGAGTAGTGCCTCATCGGTTTCTAACTCCAACAATTCAACAACTGCCTTAGTATCTTCTAGATTGGCGTGCCAGCGATCATATTGCTGGAGGTGGGCTTTCAGGTCATTGAGTTCTTGTAGCGTTTGTTGGGCTTGGGTTTGCTCATTCCAAAATTCTGGTTGAGCGGATATTTTTTCGAGGTCTTGAATTTTGGCTGTCAGTGCAGGTACGTCAAAGATAGTCCTGGGTTTTACCCAGGCGGCCAGACAACGTTTCGATTTCGCGTTTCAGTTCTAGGACATCCATAATGCTTGCTGTAATGATAGATAGAGCGCTTTGGATTGGAAAATCGCTCTTTATTCTACTTGTATCTATTAATTTTAGCTGTAGTTGGGCAATTTCTCGCCGCACCACTTGTATTAAGCTACAAAAATTACTTGAAATTATCAAGCTCTTCTTTGCCCACTGAAGTAGTGTAATTTAGCTGTTGCAGATAGGCTTTGATAAAAAAATCAATCTTACCGTCTAATACCTCTGTTGCAGCAGTTGTTTCTACATTGGTACGTAAATCTTTCACCTTAGTGTAAGGATGCAAGATATATTCACGGATGAGTTTATTGGATAGAGGTTTTATCTGTCGGGGTTGAATTTTGTCAATCTGGACATCTTGGGCTAGTGCAATCGCAAACAGTTTACTCTTGAGAATAGCTAAGGCTTTCTCTTTGTTTTGCATCAGACTGCGCTGTTGGTTACAAAATACACTAATTCCTGTAGGAATGTGAACCATCTTTACCCACGTTTCTGTCCGGTTGACATTCCCCTGATAGCGAGGCCAAGTAATTTCCAAATCCTTCTCTGGAATCTCAAAATCAACAGACTCATCTAAAATCGGGCTGACTTCTACACTGGCTAGGCAAGTATGCAGTTTGCTGTTGCTGCTAAAGGGAGAAACTCTTATTACGCGATGGGTTCCTTGTTCTGATTTAAGGAGACCATAGGCGTAGCGACCTATAATTTCTAAGGTTACAGATTTAATGCCAGCCTCATCTCCATAAGATTCTTCGACTATATCCACTAAATAATTGTGACTAACTACCCAACTGTGGTACAGCCGCAATAAGGTATATGCCCAATATTCAGCATCTACACCACCAACCCCAGCAGTAATAGTTAAAAAT
Source organism: Nostoc sp. UIC 10630 (assembly GCF_010747425.1). Taxonomy (NCBI): domain Bacteria; kingdom Bacillati; phylum Cyanobacteriota; class Cyanophyceae; order Nostocales; family Nostocaceae; genus Nostoc; species Nostoc sp. UIC 10630. The sequence goes on along the minus strand of NZ_JAAGOG010000058.1, from coordinate 34,265 downwards.
GCACCTTTTTGGTCATGGGGGTCAGACAATAATTGTTGTATTTCTGCTGTTTCGAGTTCTTGTTGGAGTTGGGTAAGGTTGCTTTGCACCTCTTGCCACAATTGCTCATCGGCTGATAATTCCAGCAATTCCAACGCAGCCTTGATATCTTCTAGAATCGAACACCAGCGCTGATATTCCTGATGCTTGTAGAATATGGAGTATTCAATTTCTTGAAGTACTTCATAAGCACGGGTTGGATGATTCCAAAAATCCGGTTGAGCAATTACTTGATCTAAATATTGAATTCTTGCAGTCAAATATTGGAGGTCAAAGACAGTCCTCAGCCTTACCCAAGATATTAGACAACTTTTCTACTTCAATTTTGATATTTAAGAGTTCAAGCATAGTTTTGCTCACTTGAGGCTAAACTTATCTACATATTCTACTATTAAAACGAAAAAAAAACCGTGGTTGCTAAAAATTTAACCACGGTTTTAACTTTATAGAACTTGACTTTTGTTAGTGCCTACAGACAATTAATCGCGGCCATTGATGGCAATTAGCAACCGCAAGATAAAGACGAACAAGTTGATGTAAGTTAAATACATCGACAAAGCAGCAGGCAAATATTGGTCATCGCTGTAAGTGCGGGGCAAGATGTAGAAATCGACAACAGAAACCCCAACAAACAGGAATACTCCTAAACCGGAGATGGCGATTTCTAACCAATTTGGCGTGTAAACACCAAACATAGCAAACCCGAATTGGGCAAGGCACACAACCACCAAGGCGATAACGCCAAGATTGATGGTTTTTGTCAAAGCCATGCCATCTTGTTCAGAAAGATTTGACCCAATTTGACGAGCAGCTATAAAGGTAACGCCACAACCAAGGGCTGCTAAACCAATACCTTGAATGCCAACACCTTGGGATCTCAAAGCGACAAATACCAAGCCACTGAGGGTATATCCAGACAAGAGGCTGTAGGTTGCCAACAGGGGTAGCGCAAGACCCTTGTTACCTTTTTGGGCAACATTTTGGGCAACAAAGAACAAAACTAGCTCCAAAATCACCGCACCGATGAAGGTGGGAAAGAAGATTTCGGGGTTAGCACGGATAACTCCCAAACCGCCGTAGGTTCCTAATGCCGTTAGCACCAATCCACCACCGACGTAGGGGAGGGCGTTGGCGATTACGTTTGGGCCAACGAGGGCGTGAGATTTAGCCTCACGGATAGCTTCACGAAAATTACTGGTATTGCTCATAAAACTGTTTTTTAGGAAAACGTTGTGCTTATTCCTATTGTTACCAATCTTTGCGGTTAACAGCCAACGATTTAAAATTGTTGCAAAATCTGAAAGGTAGTTTCGTTGTTAAAAATTGGAATCGTCAGTCTCTGAGGATTCCACTGGATCTTTAGTACTGACAGCATACTCTTTAGCCTTGATTGCAAAGGGAAAAGGCAAAGGCAAGGAAACGTCATTTGCAAAATAAGGCCAGCGACTTCTGAGAGAGTGGACAAAGTGAGCTAGCTTGTCGCCCTTGATTTCTGGGTGATAAATCAAGGCTATTTCTAAGATTCTGGCTCTTCCAGGTTGCCTGCTGCCATTGTCAAGGCGAGACTGATTTTTTTGTAATATTGTTGTGCCTCGTTCAGTATACAACGCCTTCCTAACGCTCAGGTAGAGCGATCGCTCCCCATCATCACACACACTGCGCCATCGGTAAACTCCACTAGTTCGGCTCCCAGGAGAATCTTTAACAATAGCAACTGGTACTTCACCAGTATCTGCAATTCGTAAGCGCACAACCCACAGACGATTGATTTCTTGTTGTGAAAGGTACTGTTTTAATGCTTGCAGTGGGTCATTATTCAGTAAATTTTGGTTTTGTAGCCAGTTCAGCATTTTGCGGGCATTTAGTGCCTCTGCCATGAACAGTACACGCGGGGGTTTATTATCAGTAATTGGAGTATTTAAACATTCTTGCAAACATTCAGCAACGAACTTATTGATTAGCCTTTGTTCTTTGGTTTGCTCTTGGCGCTTTTGTTCATCATCAAGCTCTTCATTACTTTCATCATAAGAGTTAGAATCCCAGTCTTCATTAAGAAGATGCGCGAGTCCAACAGGATATGATATCCAGCCTTGTTCTTTAAATAAATCAGGAGTTGTTAATTCTACTTTAGCTGTTATTGGATTAACTCTGATCATCAAAACAACAGTTTTGGGAATGTTTTCGGCATTGGTTTTGCGAGTACGGCGTAGGACATAAAAGCACGTTAACCAAACATCAGGATCAATGCCATCTTTTTTGGGATTAATTAAAGGAGTATCGGGTAAAATCCCAAATTGTCTTAGTAAGTCTGATACTGCTCGTTTCACTGGTTCCAAACCAGATTTTTTCAGCTTTTCTGCATCATTTTCGGTGGTTATTCGGTGAATGTGTTGATTGAGATAGCCTGCCTTCATTGCTCCAATTCGCCACGCCAACTTGGGATCAGCCTCGGATATACGAGGTTTGCGTCTAATTTCGATTAATGCCCCACTTAGTTCTTTAGTTTGGGGTATAAATTCTGTAATCTTGTTAATGCGCTCTACTAATAAATCAGGGCGTTGCTGTTGATAATTTTTTCTTACTTCGGAGAAATGTTTAATTTCCAGGTCTTGTGTGAGGTCGCAAACATGTTGAGTCTTGATATATAAAGAACCGTATAAACCTTGATAGATGTTTTCTACCTTTGTGGGTGATAAATACAGTAACTGGCAAATTTCAGCAATTAGTGCATCACGACATTGTGGAGTCTCCCACAAAATAAGTATAGTGTGAAGAGGATTTTCAGCTTCACGAAATACTGCTGGCGCTGCTAATTTTGGTCGCAGCATTGGTGTATGTGAATGATTAGGATCGTTAGATTTTTTGGCTTTTTTAGGCTTGGTAGATTGGTTATCTTCATTAGCACGAGGGCGAAAAATTTTCTGTTTGGGTTTCTCTAAAGGCCAGAAAATAAAAACGTTACCTGTCACCCTTTCAGCCTCACCCACTCTCTGAACAGGAAGATGCGCTTCAATAGCTTGATCTAAACTAGCTAAATCTTGTGGACTGACACCAGGAAAACAGGGCGGTTCCCCTAATTTAGAAGTGTATGCGATCGCAGCTTGGATACCACTAGGAATTGTGTTGACACCTGACCAGTTATGATTTGGGTTAGAAACGAAATTATTTGCGTCAGGAAGTTGAGAGTCATTGAGAGAAAGAAGATTGCTGATGGCTTGAGGCCACTTTACTTCCTTTCCATAACGGTTCATCGTCAGTGGAATAAAGCAAAAGGGTTGGCGTTGTCCATCTAACCACCGACGGTTATCACCAATATGAGCTTTCACACCTGGATAAGGTACTTTCAGAGGTTTAGTCAGCCACCGTCGAATTGATAAATGATGATAAACAATAGGTTTTTCGCGCCAGGGAACTGTTTGCAAAACAAACTCAATGACAAATGAGATGTATGCTGTTTCTGTTGTTTCCTTTCCTTTAGTTACCGTAACTTCGCAGGGAGGCCATGACATCAACTCAGCACCTTGGAGGCTGACTACTCGGTAAAATGTCAATTGATACTGCTCATCAACACCAAAGGAAACTCTTGGATTTTCGAGAAACTCCTTAGCAAGGTAATCTGGAATTGCTTGGTAAAGGTTGCTTGTTTCGACTTTGTTTTGAGGATGGAGTAATTTATAGCTTTGTGAATTTCCCCATTGCCAATCAGCATTATTCAGATTTGCAAGCTGTGACTCAACATCCTCCAAGGAACTAAATTCTTCTATTAACCAATCTTTGATCAAATTACCTAAGTCAGAAAGGTCAGAAAGTCCTGTAGTTCCTGTTGCTAATAACCAAGGTATATTGTCTTTTTGCCAGCCATTACGCAAAGTCTTGATAATTTTGGGAAAACTACCAACTACCAGGGGATCGAGGGAATAAACTGGCACAGCCCGATAACTTTTACCTTGGAGTCTGGCACGCTGTTGAGCAAGGTTGTTGGCGACTTGTCGCCATGTAGTAGGAACATACATTGCATAAAGTTCGCATGTTGGATTCGTTGCAGTAAGTTCCCAAGCACCAGGAAGAATAATTTTAGTCATAGTTTAAGTTTCTTTCTCTCATTTGTTTCAACGCATTTAAAAAAGCTCCATAGAGCGATCGCGCCAGCACATCCTCACCTTCTACATAAGGTTCCAACACCTTGATGATGGCAACCAAAAGTGAAGTACTTTCGCTGTCTTGTTCGCCAATGGCTGAATTTGGGGCGAATTTCACATCTATAAAATGGACTACTGCTGGTACACCACCACGCACTAAACGCCCGATAATTTGCCAAATACTCACTAACTGAGTCCAGCAAAGTACCGATCGCTCTCCTTGTGTTAGTTGTTTAAAAGCCCATGCCGTATAGTTCAAGTTGACCATCTCGGCAACAGCATTCTGGTAGAAAATATCTGCAACCTGAGTTAGGGTTAGGTTCCCCGATATTGATTGAGCTTCTTCATAAAGAGTGGAGTCTTTTTCGTGCTTCAGTGCCCAAGCATTGAGTTGCTGAACAGTAGATTGCCAGTTATCAGGGATTGGCATAGGTCTATTGAGGAATAACACTGCACCAAATGCAGCTTTGCCTTGAGCATTCAAGATGTTATGACCCCGCTCTAGAGCCATCAAAGGAGCAACTACAATCTGGGTGGGTAAATGTTGTAAATTCCTGATTTCGCTTCGCAGAATCCCATGAAGATGAGTAGGAGCATTGTCACGACGGAGGGTAGCAATGCCGTCATCGTTGATGTTTACATCGAAACGGTAGCGCGATTGTAAGATAGACGTGACCCATTCGGATTCATCGTAACTACCCACGACAATCAAGATGCGATCGCGATCGCTCCACCATTCAGGTTGCTGTTGTTTTCGCTGTTCTAAATCCTGAAATACCCCATCTAGAAAACTCTCCCCACCTCTTACCGAGTAGCACATAGCCTCGACCATTTCTTTAGCAGCAAGTTTGCGTTTTGCAGGTGGTAATCCTGATAAAGCAATATAGTTGGCTTGCGGATTCTGTTTAGGACTAAAGAAAAATTGACTTTCAGCTATACCTGCCTCACCAGTTCTAGATTGCAACAATACAGTGGGTTTTATGTTGATGTGATAAGCTGGCGAACCTGGAGCGTAGCTAGTACCTGATATCAAAACAGTATGTGGGCCCTGCCAATCATCAACTGCAAACAGTTTTGGGAAATTTAACAGTAACGCACGACCTACACCTACATAGCGGAAATAGTCCAGCTTGCCAGCTTTTTTAGCGCTACGTTCTTGCTTATACAAAAAACCTAGAATATTTCCTACTGGCGATTCTGGTAAAACTGGGAGGAAGTCATCCGGTGGACGATGTAAAAGGTCTTGGCTTGAGTCGTGCAAGTTAATTACCCGACCAAGGTCGCTCAGATTATCAACTATAAAACCCAGGCGGTTGTCGAGTATGGTGACTAAAATTGTAAACTGGAGATTTCGGGTTAGTTCCTCAAATTGAGTCTCATCTGGTAGAGAAAGATTATGGATTTCTATCCATCTTTTGCACCAAGGAGCAATTTCAGCTAAGGCTTGACGGTCATCTTCCGCAGTTAATATTGTCAACGCCAAACCTGAAAGTTCACCACCACGACGGGGATTGAGCGGATGTTGTAAAAATCCATCTAGTTGATCCATCATTTGTTTGCGGCGGCGACGTTGCTCTGTGGGAGCCAAGTCTGCTTCAATGATACGTTTACGCCGTTCTTCCATGATTTGTTGGCGAGTTAATTTCTGTTTCGCTGAGACAGGAATCTCAGGCGGATCAACTAGGTCACGTATAATCCGAGCAAATAGAGAACGACCTGTAAAAGGAAGTGGCCCCAACCACGCAACCAATTTAGAGTGGGTGAGGAGTAGGTGATAGATACGGTTAGTAACATTTTGGGTATGGTAATGTGCGCTTGTCCAAGCAAGAAAGCGATCGCCTGCCATATCACTGCGATCGGAATTGTAAATCGTAGCAAGATTCAATCCGAGTTTATTTAAAAATGAGTTTCCAGAAGCATCGACTAAGACTTCATCGGGAGCAAACTCTTCATCAAACTGAATCTGTACGCGATCGGCTTCGTCAACAAATAGATATTTACATTCTCGATAAACAGCCTCAGCAAAGGTCAAGTCTTGTTCAAATCCCTGGCGGGGTACACGAGTATGAATGAAACTAGCAGGGGTGAAAATCCAGATTAAGGCTGTAGCAATATCGTGTTCTAAATGGTGACGTGGACATTTGTAATATAAGGGACAAGTGTATTTTTTATCACTTTCCTGCCAGTCTTCATCATCAGAATCATCATTATCAGCTACAAGAACTTTTTGATAAAGCTTGTGACAAGGTTCATTGCCAAATTCCCACTTATCTTCTGATTGCACTAGAGCTAAAAGTGGACAGACTGGACTAAACCAACGCCATGCAGGGTGCATCCCTCCCTTAGTAACTTCCTCACCCTCACTTTTGAGAATAGGTTCGTAGACTTTTGCCAGTTGCTCTTGGCGTTTACTACCCAACACTGGGGCAGCAGGAATTCCTAATTTGTGGCAGAACAAAGAAGCGAGGCGCACTGCTGTAGCAACATCATTCACCATCAAACCACAGCGATCTCCCTGTTTAGCAAAGAAGTAAATCAGAATTTCCAACAGGGTAGACTTGCCCACATTCAAAAGCCCAACAATGTGGATAAGACCCTCTAAAGTTAGCTGATCACCGTGCTGGAAATTATCTGATTCAGCATCGTATAGCTGGAAGAGGATATTTTCCAAGCGGTTACGATAATTTTCTTGTTGCCCAAACTGGGACAATTTATCGTCCATTTCTTGGGCAGCTAGTATTAATTCTTCACGGGTAACGCTACACTGTGGATTCTGCTTAGTCCGTGTGCGACGAAGAGTTACTAAAGACGAAGGTGCTATGTTAGCAACTTCCTTGGGAATATCAATCGGAACCTCAACTGGAGAGTTACCCTTTTGGGAAATCTTGGCATACCACCGTCCCTCATCTGCTAATTTGACTTTTCGTTCTCTATGCTGTGGAGTTTTTAATAAGGTTGGAAGATATATCTTCTCTAAACGAGTTGGGTAGGTACTGGATGGAATAGGTTGAGGAACATTCCTTGCCTCTTCAAGGCTGTATATTCTAATAATTTCAGGTAAGTTGATGTACTCCTGAAGAACTCGCAGCCATTGTCTGCCTTTACGCTTAATCAAATAGAAACGAGCATTTTGTATAAGTTGCCAGTTGCGATCGCTTTGTAGTTGTTCAACTGGAAAGTGATATCCTTTCAGCAAAGCTTCCACAGAAGTTGCAGGTTCTTCAGGTGCTACTTCCTTAAGTAGGGTTAATCCCAATTCCACATCAGCAATGAGTTGGGCAAGACGCTTAAGTTCTCGCTGTTGTACTTTAGTATCTGCGTTAACTAAACTAGATACTATATACTGGTGTAATTCATCCGAGTTGCGGAGTTTTTTACACAGATCCTTGCGCCAGCTAATGGTGTCACGCATTATTTTTCTTCCCTAAAATTGTTTGAGCCTGAGTGATGATTTCGCTAAATAAGCGCAAACGCACCCCTTCAAGTTCAGGTTCTAGTTGTTCGCGCACTACCTTTATCCGCAAATACTCCTCGCGTTCATCTGGAAAAACTACAAAAGTTTCCGTTGCATCACGCCGATACTGCACCTTTCGCAAACGTTCTTCATCCACGGATGCCCAATCTTTAAAATCAATTGCCCAGCGAACTTTGGGCGGGAACTCTACAAGTAAGTCAAATTCATCGACAAAAGGCCAGAGAGTAACGCGCAAACCCAATTTTGTAAGTTCTTCTTGAAGTTGAATTTCCCAAATTCCTGGAAGCGTACCGTACAAATGCACGCCAGGGGTAACAGCTTTCCAGTCTGCTGCCTTTTCTTTAGAAATAGGTGGTAATGGTTGAAAGTTGCTGGTTGCACAAAGTCTTTCACACCAAGGGTTACGGCAGGTATATGTACCATCAGGGCGTTGGCGTTGCACATACTTGCAGCGCGGACACAGATGATAGACGCTGCCCTCTGCCAACTTATCCATATCGACATAGATTTCTAACCGTAACAATAACTCCCGCAGTGGTCTGAGTTCGGGTAGACGTAGCTGTTGCCGATATTCTGAGTAATGAAGAGTGGGTTTAGTAATAATCAGTTGTCGAAAAGCGCGATAAGCATCTTCTAACTGATTTCCTCGACAGTATTCCAGTACATCTTTCAGTACTGACTCTTGTACCTGCGCCACCACATCATTACCCGAAACTTGCCATTCTGTAGCAAAATCGGAAACTACTCCGTCTTCTATAACGCTGACATCTGGCGAAAGATATTTAATCTCTTGGGCTGGTTTCCAAGAAGTAATTGATGTTTCCGCCCAATTAAAAAATTGGGGTAGGTTCTCTGGGGCTTGTTCTCCTCGCAATAAAGAAGTTAAGTACATACGGGACATCCCAATGCGAAGGGCTTCTGGTACTTGACTTCGCTTTTCTAGCTCAAGTTTTTCCCACTGCACCACGCCAGTAGCTAGATACCGTAGAGTATCGGTAATAGGTAGCTGTAAGGAGGGTTTTTCCGGTTCAGATGTGAAGAGGCGAAGACTGCGGGCGCTGTGGTCATCCCATTCCACATCAATACCACGCATAGTTTGTAACCACTTCTGAACTGTTGCTTTCTGACGTGGTTGCATTCCGAGTTCTTGACACAACTCTTCTAGAGTTGGTCCTTGTTTATGGATGCTGAACCATTGCTGAAGTGTATCCAGAATTTTTTGTCGGTGTTTGGTGATTTTCATTGTTCACCCTCCTGTTTAGCAGAAGTGTGACACCCACCAAACTGGCATGTCAATCACCTGTTTCCATGTTTCCACTAAGTTTCCAAAGTTTCTATCTCACCAACTATTGAATAGAAATGTACCTCAAAACCTAACTAAGTACAAATCTCCATAAAAATGAGTCGGAATTCTGTTTTTTGTAGCTTAGGTTTTGTTCTTCCACCCAACTTTCAATTTGGATTTTCGACCTTTATTAATGACGGTGCGTACTAAAAGATAAAATTGCCCAGTCTCTTTTGCAATTAATTCAGTACCGATTCACGTTGCTCTCAGTATGACAGATGGCTATTAGGTCAGTTATGCATTGTTCAGGATAAATAGCTAGTTTTTGTTGCAAAAGCTAAAGATTCTGTGCCATTCAAGAGTTATATAAAAAACAAAAATAACCTGCAACAGAAAGGTTATGAAAATCATGCGTACAAATACTGAATTATGGAGTTAGACCCCTCATAAGTTCAGTGAAACGACGATGGCTTATTCTTCCCTGACTAAGCAGAATAATAACAGCTTAGAAGAAAATATACGCAACTCCATTATCTCAGGAATAGGAGTTACAACAAAGGAATGTATATGGCAACAAGTGAGTCCTCTTTACGAACTGATGGTATAGAATTATTACACTTGTACCACCAGAATCCTTCTATTAAACTTCGTAATAGACTTGTACAGTTACATACTGGCTTAGTACGGAAGATGGCTCATAAATTCAGCCATCAATGTAATGAACCTTATGAAGATTTAGAACAAATTGGGTATTTTGGTTTGATTAGGGCTATTGAGCGTTTCGATCCCAGCCAAGGATATGCTTTTAGTTCCTTTGCTGTGCCATACATTCGCGGTGAGATGCTGCACTTTTTGCGCGATCGCAGTACTCTATTAAAGATTCCCCGCCGTTGGCAAGAATTATACAATGAAGGGCAAAAGATTCGCAAGGACTTAGCGATGTCTTTAGGTCGCCAGCCTAAAGATGCTGAAATTGCCAGTGAACTTCGGGTATCTGTACAAGAATGGCAAGAAACCAAGTTAGCCGCTCAAAATCGGATGCCTTTAAGTTTAGATGCAACCGCAGTTAACTATGTTGATTGCCAAATAACCTTGGGTGAAGCACTTCCTTGTCCTCGTTCTCATGTTCTTTTACAACAAGAAGAAGAACGCCAACAACTGCAAGGTGCAATCAATATGTTGGAAGAAAAGCCCCGTATGGCAGTCGAAATGGTATTTTTGAAGGAACTTTCTCGCAAGGATGCCGCTAAAAATATTGGCACTAGTCCAATGACAGTAACGCGCTATTTGCAAAAGGGAATCCAGGATTTGATTTGCTATTTACAACCACAGGTAATGCCCACTGGTTCGTAGTCGTACTGAGTCAAAAATCCAATGACTAATGACTAATTATCTAGATTTTAAATCAGCGATCGCACCTTTGGTCATAGCAGCAATAGCTTGATCTGTCGCTTTTGGCAAATGATAATATTTACCGCCTGCTGTTTGCGATAATTCTTTAGCAAAGCCAGTAGACACAAATTTACTTTCTGTATCAATTACTAATAGTTGCATCCCCAAAGCACGAATTCTAGCAGCAATTTCTAATAATTCTCCTTTGATATCTGGCTTTTCTCCTGGTTCAAGCTGTTCACCTAAAGAACGCGCTAAGGGAATATTACCCCGCCCATCGGTGATTGCTACAAGGACAACTTGCCCAATATCTCCACTCATCTGGGCATTTAAGCCGACGCGTACAGCTTGAGTTAAACCATGCGCTAAAGGCGAACCCCCACCACAGGGCAACCTTTCCAAACGGTTACGCGCCAAAGCAATAGAACGCGTTGGAGGCAATAATACCTCTGCTTGTTCTCCCCGGAAAGGAATTAATGCTATTTGATCGCGGTTTTGATAAGCTTCTGTTAACAGTTGCATGACTGCACCTTTAGCCGATTGCATTCGATTCAGGGCCATTGAGCCAGAAGCATCTACCACAAACACTACCAACGCCCCGGCTTTACGTACCAGGCGTTTCGAGCGAATATCAGGTTGTTCGACAATAACTTTTCTATCTGGTTGTCTTTCTCTGCGTGCTTTTTGATAAGGAGCCGCAGCTCTCAGTGTTGCATCTACTGCAATGCGTCGCGCTTTTCCCTTGGGTAACATTGGCTTAATGTAGCGTCCCCTGTCATCGGAAAAGATGACACTGCGACTACCAGATTTACCTTGCCGCTTTGCTGTTTGAGTAAAGTAAAGCACGCTGTCATCAAGAATTACCCCTTCTGGATCAAAGATAAACTCTTCTGGGATGCTGGGCGGTTCTTGCTCTTGATTTTCTTCCTGTTCTTCTTGTTCTTCTTGTTCCTCTTCTGATTCGTCTTGGGGTTCTTCTTGATTTTGTTGTGGTGGTGGAGGCGGAGGTGGTGCTTGATCTGGTGGTGGTGTCTGCACAACTGTGGCGCGTGGTACAATTACCAGTTCTACGGCACGGCGCAAATCTTCGGCATTAACTGTTGTTCGTCCCTCTAAAGCCGCAGCCGCTTTGGCAACCCGCGTGGCGAATAACTCGGCGCGATGTCCCTGAACTCCTCCGCGAATGGACTCATCCACTAAGTAGGCAATTTGTTCATGGGTGATGATGACTTCTTTTAACCATTCCCGTGCCAAGATGATTTGGGTTTTGAGGGAGTCTAAGTCTTCGTTGTACTGTTTGAGGAAGTCTTGGGGAGATTTAGAATAAGCGATCGCTTGTTCAACTGCTGCTACTCTTTGATCTAAGCCGAGTACACCGTCGGCAGAAAGTGCGATCGCAATTCTATCTAATAAATGCTCCCGTAATCCACCTTCTTCTGGATTATAGGTGGCAATAAATAGGGATTTGCACGGATGCTGAAAACTAATTCCTTCCCGTTCAATCTGGTTGCGTCCCTCAGATAATACTGTTAAAAGCTGATTTGATATTTGGTCATCTAATAAATTAATTTCATCTACGTACAGTACACCCCGGTTTGCTGTAGCGAGTAAACCAGGCTGAAAAATGGTATCTCCTTGTTTTACAGACTTTTCAACATCCACTGAGCCAAGGAGTCGGTCTTCTGTAATACCTAGAGGAATTTGCAAAAAAGGCGCAGGAATAATTTCGACGGGTACATCTTGAATGTCTTTGTCTGCGTACTCCGCCAAAAGTTGATCGTCCCATTCTTCTGGGTGGTTGGGGTCACAATTGCTGATTGAACCTTTGACAACTTCAATCGGTGGTAGTAGAGCGTGGATAGCACGAGCCATTACAGATTTTGCCGTACCACGACGACCTGCGATCGCTACTCCTCCCAAACCAGGATCAACGGCTGCTAACAGCAAGGCTAATTTAATTGCTTCTTGACCGACTACAGCTGTCAAGGGAAAGGCAGTGATGGTGGAGTTGATAGTAGGCGCAGGCATTGTTTGCTTTCATAGCGAGTCTCGGCCTTTAGCATACCAATTTCTGGCACATTTAGAATAAGTATTATGGCAATGAGAGAAAGGTAAGGTTATGAGTATTGCTCAGGCTAAACGCTTCACACTGGATGAATACCACAGGCTTGGAGAATTGGGCTTTTTCCATGAAGATGACCATATTGAATTAATCAACGGGGAAATTATTGAAATGGCATCCAAAGGTACAGCTCATGAAACTTGTTTAAGAAATTTGTGGAAGCAACTCCCAAAAATTGTAGGTGATAGGGCAACTTTACAATCTCAAGCCCCGATTACTTTGCCACCTAAGAGCGAACCTGAACCGGATTTTGCGATTGTTCAAAACCGAGATGATAATTATCTCTCTGCTCACCCTAAATCGACTGATGTGTTATTGGTGATAGAGGTTTCAGATTCTTCTTTAGCTTATGACCAAGATGTGAAAATACCTCTTTATGCTCAAGCGGGTATTACTGATTATTGGATATTCAATTTATTTGATAATTATTTGGAAGCTTACAGTGAACCATATCAGGATAATCAAAGTAGATATGGTTATTCAAATAAGCGAATTTTATTGTCAAATGAGATAATAACTTTTCCCTGCTTCCCTGATTTATCCCTTGATTTAGCTAAGGTATTTCCGCCAAAGCGGAATTTTTAAACTTTGTTATAGAATTCAGTCATAAGACAAAGGAGTAAGTTTTATGGCTTATAGTGATTTTAAACTTATTGAAGTTATTGATTCTTTTGGGTTAGTTATCCACGAATCATCTGGACTATTCGCAAATGTGCAGGAACAAGAATGTAGTGATTTATTATCTACTATTCTTAAGGAGAATATTGATTTAGCAGTAGCTATAAGTTCTGAAAAAGCTCGTAGTGAAATGATAATAAGTCCAATTTTATTAGAAATTAGACGCAAGTTTAATTATGAAATAAGCTTTTTTTCGGGAGTTGATTTTACTGTTGATAGCCAACGAGGACTAAATGGCTTTTGTGATTTTATTTTGAGTCTTTCCTCGGAGCAGTTGCTTGTACGCAGTCCGGTGATTGTTTTAGTAGAAAGTAAAAATGAGAATTTGAGGTCTGGTTTAGCGCAATGTATTGCTGAAATGGTAGCTGCTCAGTTATTTAATGAGAGAGGCAGAAATCAAATAAAAGCTATATATGGTGCTGTTACTATAGGTACGCTCTGGCAATTTCTTAAACTTGAAGGCAATGTAGTTTCGATTGATTTGAGTGAATATTATATAAAGGATATTAAAAAGATTTTAGGTATTTTGTATGGTGCGATCGCGCCATACAAGCCGTAAAATAGGTTACATTTATTTACAACTGATATACTTGACAATATAACTTATATCATGCAATTCTGTAATTGAGACAGTAAACAACTGCATTATAAAGCACAACCTCTAAAGTATAAGCACTGGCGGCTGTCTCAGCAGCACAATTGCTATGTTACCAGCAACATTTTGCATGATCCGTTAAGCTAAAGATTCAGCCTCATATCAGGTTCAACAGTTGACTACAATGTCAAAGAGAAAGTAACCCATCTGAATGAATGTTTAGCATAGCGGATCATGCGAAATGTTGCTGGTAACACAGCAATTATGCTGCTGAGACTGAAACTAGTTAAACTTGCGAGTAGAGAAGAGAGCTTAATGATAGGGAGGTACTTTTTAAGTATCAATTACCTTTATAAAGCTACGCTGCTAGATGTGTAATTTGTTGAAGCTGTCCAGTTTACCAAAAAATACTGGATATATAACAATGTCGCACGCTAATCAATCTTCCAAAAAACAAACAAGTCAACAGCTACCTCTAATTTCTATTTATTGGGATTATCAAAACGCTAAATTAAGTCCATCTCAGGCTAAATCATTGCTGGATTTAGCCAAATTGAAAGGGCGTATAATTAGCACAAATGTCTACTATAATTCACAGCGACAAGATCAAGTTGCGGTAAAAAATGATTTAGGCAATCTTGGTTTTAACTGTCTTGATGTTCCTTGTCCTTTAAAAAATAGTGCAGATAACCAATTAATAGCCGACTGCTTGGAGGAGATTCACAGTAATATGTCTCCAGATATAATTATGCTTATATCTGGAGATGGAGACTTTATAAAATTGGTTCATAATCTGCAAAAATTGGGGAAACAAGCTATCATCCTTGCTCAAATTGGTAATGTAAAACAAAAGCTTAAAGAATTGGCTGATGAATTTTACTTTTTAGATGATTTACCCCAATTAATTAGCCATATAAATCAGCATCAAATTATTTCCATTATGTCTCGAATTAATTACCATGAGGCTATAGAGTATCTAATTGAAGCTATCAAAACTATCTCAAGCCAGGGTAAACCTACCGTATTTGGTCGCATTGATAAATTGATGCGTCAACGTTGTGCTAAGTATCAAGGATATTTATCTATTTCTACAGATGATGGCAAGAAATTTAAAAGTTTTAGCCAGTTTATTGATGTTGCTGTCAAGGATGGCAAAGTCAGAAAGCAAAATCAGGAGTTATTTTTAACTGATTTAGATACACTGGCTGCCTAATATAACTTTGAAAAACCCAGTTGAATAGAAAACTGGGTTTTAGTAAGACACCGCAATTTGCGGTTTTTTCATGTCTGAAGATAATCACACTTGTCAAATTTCCCAACAGTCAATTTCTGCAAGAAGACACAAGATAAAATGCACAAACTTCTAATATTCCATAATGAAAAACTTCTGCGACAAGCACTTACCCACCGTTCTTACGTTCATGAAAACCCCGGAGAAGGCGAACACAATGAACGGCTAGAATTTCTCGGTGATGCTTTGCTGAATTTCTTAAGTGGTGAGTATCTATATAGTTGTCACCCAGAAATGGGAGAAGATGAATTAACACGGCGGCGTTCGGCGTTGGTAGATGAGAAACAATTAGCAAAGTTCGCCGAGGAGGTAGGTTTAGACTTTAGGATGCGGTTAGGAAAAGGCGCAATTCGAGATGGAGGCTACCAAAACCCTAATTTACTTAGTAGCACTTTTGAAGCAGTTCTTGGCGCTTACTATTTGGATAATGATTCCAATATTGAAGCAGTTCGCGCAATTATAGAACCACTATTTGATTCTGTAGATCCTAAGCACATAGTTGTGTCTCGTTCTAATGTAGACTCAAAAAATCGCTTTCAAGAATGGGTGCAACGCAACGTTACCCCCACTCCTCCTAAATATTTCACAGAACAAATAGGTGGCCCTTCTCATGCACCAGAATTCATAGCCAAAGTATTGGTAGATGAAAAAATTTATGGCGAAGGTAAGGGACGCAATAAGAAAGAAGCAGAGAAAGCTGCTGCTGAGGATGCGCTAACTAAGTTGAAAAAACAAGGATTGTTGTAAAAATGTTTTTTGATTTCACGCAGAGGTGTAGACAAAAATTTTAGGTCTTGGCGCGAAATCAACTCTCTATTTGTAAGGGCAAAATTACAGTGAAAGTAGAACCAACTCCCACCTCAGAAACTAAGTTAATTTGACCTTGTAGTAATTTTACTAACCGCGAAACGATCGCTAACCCTAATCCTGTACTATCAGGAAGATAGGGACGATCGCTAAAACTGACGCGAAAGTAGGGTTCAAATATCTGGTCTTGGTTTTCTGGTGCAATACCAATTCCAGTATCAGAAACTGCGATCGCACATCTCTCGTTATCCAACACCTGACACATTATAATAATAGTCCCCGACTCTGTATAGCGAATCGCATTACTAATAAGATTTGTAATAATTTGTTGGCATTGAAAAGGATCTGTGATTAGTTCTTTGGGAGCGCGATCGCAATCTACTACGACTTTTAAATTTTTCCCAGCAGCTAGAGGTTCCAACATTTCACAGATATTATTGATTAATTCAGGCACATCTGTGGGTGCTAGTTGAAGTTTTATCTGTCCTGCTTCATAGCGCGAAAGTTCTAATACATCGTTAATTAGGTGGAGTAATTGTCTACCGTTACGTAGTACCCTCTCAATATGTTCTAAATTGGTTGAGGTGTCTTTTATCTGTGTCTTGCGTCGTTGTTGGCGTAAAAACAGATCCGAGTAACCAATAATGGAAGTTAGAGGATGTTTCAATTCGTGGGCTAGTTGCGAAAGATACTCTTGATTGGCGCTCATTAAGCGCGTAAGTTCTTCATTATGGAGCGTTAGTGATAATTGCAACTGCTGTAATTCTCGCAAGCGTTCGTCAACATAACTCTTAAAACATCGAGCGATCGCTTCGTCTATGATAGCGTCAATCAAACGCATGGAACGAATTATATCTACAGGTGTTCCCTCTAATAAATCTGCTTGTAGAGCATCAAATATTACCGTTCGCAGCAGATGATATTCTCTGGCAATTTCTGCTGGGTCAAAACCTTGTTCTGCTCGAATAGCTCCATGCTGAAAACTAGCAGTAACTATCGACTGAATATCATTATCCTGATATTTTGAAAGCACTGTTACCATTGCTTGTAAAACATCAGGGATATGATCCTTTACTGCTGTATAAGATAGGTCATCAGCACTTTCAATCCGTCTATCCTTGCGAACTGCTGTAATCCATTTATCGAGGATGGTGTCCGTTTTTTCAGCCAGTACTTGACTAAAATCCATTATGTTAAATTCAGCTAGGAGATAGATGAGCAAACTGCCATATCCAATTAGTTTAGCGATTGCAGTGGTTTTTTACCAAGTTTAGGAATTTAATTCACCTACCAAAAGAAATAGATTTTACATATTCGTTTATTTGCTGATTAACTCTCCGTATCTGAAATTTCTCAAGTATAATTTATTTTATATTAATAAATATTAAGCAAGCGGATAACAATATTAATGCTTGACTCAATTATATTATTTAGCTTTGTTTGCAAGTAATTCACTTACAACAGAGTAAAAATATAAATTTTATTTATTCCCAAAAATCAAGGAGATGCGCCGAATTGCAGTATTAAAATCAACAATATTTATCATCGAACAGATGGCTTTTACTGAGCATCAATGTTATATTGTGCATAATTTAGTATCCATTAGAGTAAGTCAGCCTAATTCAGCGTGTCACAGTGCATAACGCTGGAGCGGAGGAACCAAATTGTGGGGCGTATCTCATAGAAAGTGAAGAGTTAAAAGTGAGAAGTGAAGAGTTAACTCAGCACGGGCTAAACGCCCCGCTACCGCTAACAGCACTCGATACTCAGCACTCTAAAAAGAAGGGCATCTCTCAGCCCTAGCCCGTCAGCTAACTTCGTAGGCATTGGGAGGAGACTGAAGAGACGGCATTTTTATAATGTTCCGATCTAATCGGTGTCCAAGGCTGGTACTGCTCGGATTCTTTGTACCTGCACTTAAATCTGTTGAGGTCGTAAATGATATTTCAACTAAATCTGGCTGCGATCGCAGCGATCGCAACACAAGCTGCCTGGAAAAAGACAAAACCTGTCGTCCTCAGAGATGTGTTTATTTTACCAGTATTGGGCTTCTTGGGAATAATTGTGCTGTGGTGGATTATTGCACTTGCCAACCATGAATTAATGCCCACTCCACCAGAAGCGCTCATTGCTAATCTAGACTACATCTTAAATCCCTTCTACCAAAGAGGCCCAGGTAACTTGGGAATTGGTTGGTTGTTGATCGCAAGTCTGCGCCGGGTATTACTGGGTTTTTTGTTAGGAGCGGTAGTAGCGATTCCTGTGGGGTTTTTAATTGGGATGTCTAGACCGGCAATGCTAGCGCTTAATCCGATCATTCAAATTTTTAAACCCGTATCACCCTTAGCTTGGCTTCCTATCGCCTTAGCAATTTTCAATTTAGCAGATCCTTCAGCCATTTTTGTCATTTTCATTACCTCCTTATGGCCGACAATTATTAATACCGCTTTAGGAGTTTCTAGCGTTCCCAAAGATTATTTAGATGTGGCACAAGTGCTAGAAATGCCCCGTTGGAGACGGATTACCAAAATAATTTGGCCTGCAAGTTTACCATATATTTTTACAGGTTTACGGATTAGTTTAGGTATAGCTTGGCTAGTAATCGTTGCTGTGGAAATGCTTACAGGTGGTATTGGTATCGGCTTTTTCGTCTGGGATGAATGGAGTCGTTTAAACCTGAGTTCAGTCTTTTTAGCTGTGTTCATAATTGGCTTAACTGGGTTAGTTTTGGATTACGCCGTGGGCAAACTCGAAGAATTAGTAACCCATCGCCCAAAAACTTCCAACTAACAAAATTTGACTGCGATCAAAACAGCAAGATGTAACCAGACTCTGCGCTTCTGCGTGAGCAATTCATCACAAATGGAGCTATAAAAATGGGTGATATAAACTGGACTCGACGAGATTTTATTAAGGGAATAGGAGCAACCACAACTGGGATAGCGCTGTCCTCCTGTGGAATTTCAGGAGATAGATCGGCCAAAGGGCTAACAGAAGAAGCCTTGGCTGTACAACCAGTAGTTAGATCGCAAGACCTAGAAAAATCCGATCTCACCATTGGTTACGTTCCCGTTAATGATTGTGCGCCATTTGCGATCGCCTGGAAAAAAGGCTTCTTCCGCAAATATGGTTTGAACGTCACACTCAACCGCGAGGCTAGCTGGGCCACCTCCCGCGATGGTTTAATTTTTGGTCGCCTAGATGCTTCACCCGTAGTATCTGGTGCTGTCACCAACGCCAGAATTGGTGCAGAAGGCGCACGTCACGCCCCCTTGTGTGCAGCAATGACCATTCACCGCCACGGTAACGCCATGACGATGAACAAAGCCATGTGGGATTTTGGGCTGCGCCCGTGGTATGAGTATCAAGAAAAATATGGCGATGGTGCTTTAGAAGCCTTTGGGCGCGATTTCCGAGGTTACTTTGACAAACAACCGCCAGAAAACAGAGTTTGGGCAGTAGTATTAAGTTCCTCCATTTACGAATACTTTATCCGTTACTTATCCGCCGCCGCAGGGGTTGATCCGCTTAAAGAGTTCCGCGTCATCATCGTACCGCCACCCCAAATGGTGACAAACGTGCGGATTGGTGCAATGCAAGCTTACATGGTTGCAGAACCCTGGAATACAAGGGCAATAACAGGTAACGAAAACATTGGCTTTACCTTTGCACAAGGCAAAGAAGTCTGGTTAGGACACCCAGATAGACTTTTAGGAGTGATGGAATCTTTCATCGATAAATATCCCAAAACCTATCGTTCTCTAGTTAAGGCAATGATTGAAGCTTGCCAATATTGCAGCAAAGCAGAAAACCGCCAAGAAGTTGCTGAACTGCTTACAGAACGTTCCTTTACAGGTGCAAGACCCAAAAAGAAAGATGCCCCAATTGCGAAGTTTACCAGTCCCGGAATTCTCGGAAACTATAACTATGGCGGCTTTGATGGCAAAGACCGCACCATTAAAGCCGATGATACTACGATTTTCTTCGATATTCCTGACAACCTTCCGAAACAGCCAGGAGAACACTCAACATTCTTGTGGCGATCGAGAAGTATCTGGTTGATGACACAAGCAGCACGGTGGGGACAAATTAAGGAATTCCCCAAAAATGCTGAGAAACTAGCCGGACAAGGCTGGAGAACAGATTTATATCGGGAGATAGCATCTGAAATGGGCATCGAGTGTCCCAAGGATGATTACAAGGTCGAACCACCAGAGGTATTTATAGATAAGAAAGGCTTCGATCCCAGTGATCCTGTGGGCTATCTGAATAGTTTTGCTATCAGGGCTAACGCTCCCACTAACTTTTTCATGTCTTAAATCCCAACTTTAAATCTTGATTCTGGCAATTTTAGATTTTAGATTTTCGGTACAAGTCGCAGTTAATCCAAAATTGATTGACTAAATTATTTCGGGAGCCTTTGATGATGGAATATACCTCATTACCTATTAATACCCAGACAGGAGTTCTGCCCCGCACTGGATTTTTAGAAATTGAAAATTTAGTCAAGTCTTATCCGACACCTGATAAAGATAACTTTGTCGTTTTAGATGGAGTTAATCTAACGATTGGTGAAGATGAATATATTTCTGTAATTGGTCACTCTGGTTGTGGGAAATCAACTCTATTAAAGATAGTAGCTGGTTTAGAAAAAGCCACTTCCGGATCAGTTCGGCTTGATGGCAAAGAAATTCGTCAGCCTGGAGCCGAAAGGATGATGGTATTTCAGAACTATTCATTGTTGCCTTGGTTAACCGTGCGAGAGAATATCCGTTTAGCTGTGGATGAAGTGCTAAAAAATGCTAATCGGGCTGAAAAAATTAGCATTGTAAATGAACACTTGGCAATGGTAAACTTGACGGCGGCAGCTGACAAATATCCTGATGAAATCTCTGGAGGGATGAAACAACGAGTAGGTATTGCCAGAGCCTTAGCAATTCGTCCCAAAATGTTGCTGATGGATGAACCTTTTGGGGCACTAGATGCACTAACTCGTGGCAAATTGCAACGGCAGGTATTGGATATTTGGGAAAACCATCGGCAAGCAGTGATGATGATTACCCACGATGTAGACGAAGCAATTTATATGTCCGATCGCATCGTCTTGATGACCAATGGCCCATCTGCTAGTATAGGAGAGATTTTAGAAGTTCCTTTTGAGCGTCCACGCGATCGCGCTGCCATGCGAAACTCAAAAGAATATTTTGAACTCCGTAACCACGCCCTGAATTTCCTCGATCGATATTTTGCCCAAGACGAGTAAATTAGATTATCATTTTTTTTAGTGGGTAGCCTAATTCAAATTCATCAAAGCTGGATTTGGAACGGAGGAACCAATGTTTGGGGCTAATCTTACGAGAGACACCTTCCAGTCTTAGCCCGTCAGCTAACTCCGTAGGCAATGGAAGGAACCCCCAAGATTTTGGCTGTAATACAGTTATTATTGGGGTTTCCTAGACTGATTTTCAGATTTGCAATTTTGGTTATCGTTACTCAATTTAAAATCCAAAATTGTTCGACTGAGGGTAGCCAAAGTCCAAAAATCTAAAATTTGTCCCCCTGCTTCTTTCTCATTACTAATTCATTTCATTGGGAGAAGTAAAGCTGTGCAAATCAAGCCAATGTTAGCACGTCTGCAAAGTGCCACAGGTCGAGATGACTTAATTGAACAAATGGTACTGCTGCCAGAACCAAAAAAACCTTTTTCTAAAAAACCTCAAGAATCAAAAGCAGTTAACTTAATTGTTGCATACAACGCATCTCCTAACAGTCATACAGCACTAGATATTGCTTTCTGGATTGCCCATCAAACCCGTCTAGCTACTAATGCAGAAGTTACAGTTCAGGCTGTTTATGTATTAGAAGACAATCAAAGCAGTCAATATCCAAATATCTTGAGCTTTCCACAACAGCCTTCATTAGAATGTCAAATTAGTGAAGTATCAAAGTCTGTGACACAGGTGTTAACTCAACCCAAATTGCAAACAGTGGTAACTCCCTTGCAACAAGCAGATATAATTCTCTGGCAAGCCCGAAGTCTGGCTGAAGAATGGCAAGGTTCCTTCAAATCTCATTTGCGGTTTGGCAGCATTTCCACAGAACTTCACAAAGTTGTTGAATCAGAAGCCGCCAATATTCTATTTCTCGGTTGCCAATCTGTTAATCATCCGATGATTGAAGCATTAGGTTATAATTTCCCCTGCGCCGTTTTGGGTATTCCCAGTTGTATTGATGAATAATCGCTGTTTAAAATTTCAGTAATTTTTATCCAATTGTAATCATAGATAAGTCACCTAAAACTAGGTGGCTTTTTTCACTAATATGCAACAAATAAAACTTCAGGAGTAAGATGTGGACAACTGGCAAGCAATCCTTAGTGTAATTACATTTATAAGTGTCATTATTTTAGTGATGACCGAATGGGTACATCTCACCATCGCGGCATTATTGGGAGCATTATTATTAGTTTTTACCAACGTCATGACTTTAGAAGAAGCTGTTGGTTATATCGGCAACAGTCATGGAACACTAGGTTTATTCTTTGGAGTTATGGTGCTAGTACGAGCTTTTGAGCCTACCAAGATATTTGATTATTTAGCAACTCAAATAGTACTCTTAGCTAAGGGACAAGGCAAGCGTCTATTACTCGGTATTGTGGCTATTGTGACACCCATCTGTGCAGTTTTACCAAATGCCACAACAGTAATGTTGTTAGCGCCTTTAATTCCACCAATGGCAAAAGAAGTGGGGATAAATTTTGTTCCCTTGTTAATTTTAATGGTATTTGTTGCTAATAGTGCCGGACTCCTAACTTTAGTTGGAGATCCAGCTACCTTTATTGTTGGTGATGCTGTAAATATCAGCTTTACAGATTATTTATGGGAATTGAGTTTAGGAGGGGTAATTGCCGTTGCTATAGTAATTGCAACACTACCATTTTTATTTCGTAAAATTTGGAATACCCAGTTAGATAATTTAGAAGAACTGCCACATCCACAAATTAATCATCCACGAGCTTTAAGCTTTGGTGCAGTTATAGTATTTTTCGTCCTGCTATTTTTTGTCGTTGGAGAAACTCTACCAGTTCCGGTTTCGCCTGCTGCCGCAGCTTTGTTAGGAGCAGCTTTAGCTTTATTGTTATCTCACCATAGCAAAATCGATTCAGTTAACAATATTTTGCGGGATGTAGACTGGAGTACATTAATATTTTTTATGAGTATTTTTGTGCTAATTGGAGGGTTAGAAAAAACAGGTGTAATTAATGGTTTATCAGGAATATTGGCAGCAATTTTAGGAAAAAATATTATCCTAGGTTCCCTAGTTTTATTATTTTTTGTAGGTATATTATCCAGCGTAGTCCCCAATATTCCTTTAGTGGTGGGTATGGTTCCCTTACTCAAACAATACATTGTGACTGTGGGATTAGCACCCGCAGAAGTTCTAGCCCAAGATTTTCAAGGGCAGTTTCCCCCAGAAGTATTACCGCTTTTTTATGCCATGATGTTTGGTGCAACTTTGGGAGGTAATGGCACATTAGTAGGGGCATCATCTAATATCGTCGCTGCCGGTATTTCTGAGCAGCATGGACGACGCATCTCGTTTAAAACTTTCCTGCACTACGGCATTCCAGTGATGCTGTTGCAACTGGTAGCTTCGGCTTTGTATGTGTTGTTTCGCTTTTTACTTTAGATAAAGGTAGGGGCAATTTATGAATTGCCCCTATCTGAAAACTAGGGTTTAGATTATTATTTGCGGAAGTCTTATATAGCTGTAGCTACTAATAGCCAATTATGTGCAATACATCGCGTAAGACACTATAGCCAGCTAAATCCCAAAGCAAATAGGCGAGAAAACCAATTGCTGCCAAACGACCGTTCCAGATTTCGGCTTGAGGAGTCCAGCCAAACAAAAAAGCATTGCGGTCTACACCATTGTAGGCTTTAGCAACAGGTGCTAAATCAGTAGAAGATCGAGGTTCCATTTTTTTCTCCAATATCCAGTAAGTTTTCAAAGGTTCAATCTTTAGTAGCCAACTAAGTGCAGTACGTCGCGTAAAACGCTATAGCCAGCTAAATCCCAAAGTAAATAGGCGAGAAAACCAATTGCTGCCAAACGACCATTCCAAATTTCGGCTTGAGGAGTCCAGCCAAACAGAAAAGCGTTGCGGTCTACACCGTTGTATTCTGGTGCAACAGGTGGTAAATCAGTAGAAGACCGAGTTTCTTGAGTTGCCATTTGTTTATCCAAAATTTCTTAGCTTTTGAGATGTTTAATTTCTAGCAGTCAATCAGATGTAAAACATCGCGCTAGACACTATAACCGACTGAATTCTAAAGCAAATTATTCTTTATGCAAGTATTGGCAAATCCCTGGAATAATGAGTTGCCATCTTGTTGTCGTCAACAATTCATTTGTTAACTTTAATGTAGCTATTTATAACTAAATTGCTTTCTGCCTGTAGGCACAAACTACAGGCACTTCTTGGGGACGATAATCAACAACATATTAGTGCAGACAAATCCACCCTGAGAGGGTGATAAAAAGATAATTATAAATAAATGTAAAGTTCTAGTAATCAAACTATAGCTTGGGCAAAATCAATCATTTTGATTAAGCAGTTAAAATTAAGAGCGTGGCAGCCAATAATTAACCAAATTTATAACTACTTTTATCGTTAGATAATAAAATTTATATCTTTTGCTGTATATAGTTTTCAGCCCTTGGAGAGATGCTTTCAACAGCTAAATTCTACGATTCTGAACTAAACAGTTAGGTATTGCCATAGGTACAGACAAAAATACTAAGAGTTGCTTCTCAAGAAAATCTTAATTCCCCAAATTTAAACTTAGTAGAAGGAAATACAATGTTCCAAAGTACGGAAATCATGCTGGGACTCTACAAACCACTATTGTGGTTAGCACAGGTTCCAGTAGATCCCTCAAACGTCACGCCAGCACAGGCATCGGTTCTGACTTCCGGGCCGCGCTTTTTTGTGGCCTTAATCTCCGGCGTGATCCTAGCCTTTGCTTTCCAATTAGTTCTAACTAATCTCTCCCTTGCAGCCGGGATTTCCTATCTGGGGCACTCATCTGACTCGGATTCAGATTCTGGGGAAGTCGGAAGTTTGGGCGGCAGCATTCGCAAAATCGGCACAGCAGTAGGGATTTGGACGTTATTCACTGTAACGATCGCTTTATTAATTGCCTGTTTCCTGGCAGTGAAATTAAGCCTTGTAATCTTAGATCCAGGCTTAGGAGCAATTCTCGGTTTGGTGATTTGGGGTGCTTACTTTTTACTCCTGGTTTGGGTGAGTTCCACTACTGTGGGTTCCTTAATTGGCTCAGTCGTAAATACGGCAACTTCCGGTTTTCAGGCGATTATGGGTACAGCTACAGCCGCACTAGGCGCGAAAGCTGTCAATAATCAAGTTGTCGCAACAGCTGAAGCCGCCGCCGCCGCCGTTCGCCGAGAACTAGGAAGCGGCATCGACCCTGGAAGTATTCGGGAAAACATAGAAGATTATTTAGATAAGCTGCGTCCACCAGAGTTGGATGTGTCGAAAATTCGGAGTGATTTTGAAAATTTACTCAACGATCCCCAATTAAAAGCGATCGCCGGGACTCCAGATATTCGCAACATTGACCGCCAAAAGTTTATCGAGTTAGTCAGCAGCCGTACCGACCTTTCCAAAAAAGACGTTACCCGCATTGCTGATACTTTATATAAGGTTTGGCAACAGGTAGTAAGTCAGCATTCACCCACTGAAGACCGGATGGGTGAGTTAATGGATTATCTGAAATCACTTCCAGCAGGACAAAGTAAGACAGATGAACTTAACGCCAAGCTGGATCGATTAGTTGCAGAAACACGTGGTTCCAAGGAAGCTGACCAAAAGGCATCTACTGTTGGGCCAATTCAAAGTACCATCCAGCAAGGACTATCGGCATTAACCGGCATTGTGTTGGGACGCACAGATTTATCTGATTTGGATGTGGAAAAAATCTTAGGTAGCCTTACCACAGCCAAAGATAAAGTCACCCAACAAGCAGATAAGCTAGGTTTGCCAACACCATCACAACCCTATAGCCCAATTCGATCTGATATCGAAAATTATCTGTACAACACTTATGCTTGGCAACTAAGCCCAGAAAAAATTGCCCAAGAATTTCGTGATGTCATTTACGACCCAGCAGCTGACCCTGGAATAGTCCGCAGAGAACTAGAAAGATTATCACGTAACGATTTCGTCAAAATTCTCCAACAACGGGGACTACTTACCCAAGCCCAAATTCAGCGCATTGCAAATCAGCTAGAAGTTGTCCGCAAAGATGTGCTGGTGACAGTTACAGGTATCGAAGAAAGAGAAATAGTCCAAGACTTGCAACGCGCAGTAGAAAGTTATCTGCTCGTTACCCCGAAAACAGATTTGACACCTGAAGGCATTGAGCGGAATTTTAAACCACTGTTGCAAGACCCAGATGCAGATTATGAAACCCTGACATTACGACTGGCGCACATTGAACGTCAAGAAATCCGGGAGATATTGCTAGAACGGAATGATATCCAGCTATATGAAGTAGACAGCATTCTGGATGAATTGGAAAAACAACGCGATCGCGTCTTGATAGAATCCAAAGGATTAGCTGAACAGGCACAATATCAAGCAGAAACCCTGTGGCTGAATGTAGAATCATATCTGCGTAACACCGGGAAATCAGAACTGAATCCTGATGCCATCCGTGCGGAGTTTAAAAAGCTATTAGAAGATCCCCAAGCTGGAATTAGTTCAATTCGGGCACGGTTGTCTCGCTTTGACCGCGATACCTTAGTGCAATTATTGAGTCAGCGCCAAGATTTGAGTGAAGATCAAGTTAATCAAATCATCAATGCGGCTGAGGAGTCGTGGCATAATATTCGCCACACACCCCAAGCTGTAGTGGATAAAGCCAAAGAGCAATACGACTCTGTTACGACCACGATCGCAGACTATCTACGGAATACTGGTAAACAAGAACTCAATCCTGAAGGTATTCAGCGAGATTTGAGCAAATTGTTTGAAAATCCCAAAGAGGGAGCCAGCGCATTACGCCGTCGATTGTCGCAGTTAGACCGAGATACACTGGTGAAGTTGCTCAGTCAACGTCAAGATTTGAGTGAACAACAAGTCAATGAAATCATTGATTCCACCCAAACTTCGATTCGTAACTTTGTACGTGCGCCTCGTCGTTTAGCTACCCGTACACAGCAA
The DNA here is from genome assembly GCF_010747425.1 of Nostoc sp. UIC 10630. Classification (NCBI taxonomy): domain Bacteria; kingdom Bacillati; phylum Cyanobacteriota; class Cyanophyceae; order Nostocales; family Nostocaceae; genus Nostoc; species Nostoc sp. UIC 10630. The sequence goes on along the minus strand of NZ_JAAGOG010000058.1, from coordinate 7,194 downwards.
AGAGCAGAAACATTCAAAGCTTATCTAGAAGAGTATTTGCGCCAAACTGGTAAAGAAGAACTCAATCCTGAAGGTATCAAACGCGACTTGCAACTACTATTGCACGATCCACGAGTCGGGGTAGAAAGTTTTAGCGATCGCCTTTCCCATTTTGACCGTTCTACCATCATCGCCCTGCTGAAAATTCGGGAAGATATGTCTGATGAAGAAGCAGCGCGGATTGCCGATAATATTGTCTCCGTCAGGGATCAATTTGTAGAACAAGTGCGGAATATCCAACGAGGCATTCAAGATGCAATTGATGGGGTTTTTGCCCGCATCCGCAACTATCTTAACTCCCTGGATCGCCCGGAACTAAATTACGATAGTATCAAGCGCGATGTCCGCACATTTTTTGACGATCCTCAAGCGGGATTTGATGCCCTGCGCGATCGCCTATCTTCTTTTGATCGTGAGACTTTAGTAGCAATTATGAGTTCTCGTGAGGATATCTCTGAGGAAGATGCCAACCGGATCATCGACCAAATTGAACGGGCCCGCAACACAGTATTGCAACGTGCAGAACGCATACAGCAAGAAGCCCAACGCCGCCTAGAACAGGTGAAGCATCAAGCACAGCGACAAGCTGAAGAAACCCGCAAAGCCGCAGCTACAGCAGCGTGGTGGCTGTTTGCCACAGCATCCGTCTCCGCCGTTTTCTCTGCATTAGGAGGAGCGCTGGCTGCAAGGCCCTAGTTTAACAAGTTGTCTCCGCTCACATTTAAGCCTCTCATTATCGGGAGGCTTTTCTATTTGTCATTTGTCATTTGTCATTTGTCCTTCAATATAGTTCAGTTAAGGCTAAAACTCTTTGCCAAAGTCAATTTTTTTTAACGTAGACGCGGAGCAGTGAGCCAGTCCGGTGGACGGGTTCCCCGGCATAAAGGAACTGGCGAACCCGTAGGGCTTGCCGCAGACTACCGCAAAGAGAACAAAGAAATGCTTAAAAACCAATGACCAATGACTAATAGACATCTCCGAAAAAGAATGTAGAGACGTAGCACTGCTAAGTCTCTACAAGGTTTATGGGTAACGCATATTTAATTTCTGGAGATGACTAATGACCAATGACAAATGACAAATGACAGCTTAAGAAACGCCATACTTCTTAAACCATGCCAAAAGACGTTTCCAACCGTCCTTAGCATCTTTCTCGCGGTAGGAGGGGCGATAATCGGCAAAAAAAGCGTGGGGTGCATCGGGGTAGACGATGATTTCAGATTTGCCGCTGCTAGACTTTAAGCGATCGCGCATCTGTTCTACTGTATCAAGGGGAATACCCGTATCTTTGCCACCGTAGAGTCCGAGAATGGGGACTGTCAACGCCGATGCAATATCAATTGGATACTTGGGCTGAAGTTCGGTAGCATCGCCCACGAGCCGCCCATACCATGCTACACCTGCCTTCACCTTGGGATTGTGTGCCGCATACAACCAGGTAATGCGGCCGCCCCAACAGAAACCTGTAATCGCCAATTTATTGGCATTGCCTTTAGCTGATTTCACAGCCCATTTTACCGTCGCATCGAGATCGGATAACACTTGAGAATCTGGTACTTTGGCAACAATTGGGCGAATTTCGTCTATACTGCTTAACTTAGTGACATCGCCTTGACGGATAAATAATTCCGGTGCGATCGCCAAATATCCCAACTGAGCAAAACGACGAGTAACATCTTGAATATGCTCGTGTACACCAAAGATTTCTTGAATTACCAAGACAATTGGGAAATTTTCACCAGTGGCGGGTGCTGCTCTGTAGGCAGGAATTTCACCATCTTTGACGGGAATCTTCACTGCACCAGCTACCAACCCCTTAGCATCGGTAGCGGTGACTTGAGCAGAAATGGGTTGCACTGCCAAGGCAAAACCCGTCGCCAAGGTGCTTGTTGCGATAAATTTGCGGCGTGTTATTTCTTTCATCATCTCTACCTTAAATTGGCGGAAACTTTATTGTTGGTTATCAGTACAGTAGTACGACAACAAATATTACAATTTATGAATCAGTTTACCGTAATATTTTAGATTCGTTTGCTGTCCAAATGTTTCTTCTATAGCAATCTGATTTGATTTCTGTTCACGCAGCGCAAGCACGATAGGAGGGCAACAGGCAATAGGCTACAGTTAAAAAGCCTATTTGAGCTATACTGATTTTTTCAAAAATCAAATATGAGTCCTATATGTGGCTTTGGTCAGAGAAAAGCCGCCTGTACTGGCAAAGAATAAGCCACGGGACTAAACAATTTTCGGTACTGAGTCACCTTCTGACTGGGTTCCCCTATCTCAAATGCGCGGAAGGGTAGGTGTACAAATTCTATAGTCCCCAAAAAGTGCTTCTATTCCAGATACAGTAAGGCTTTCAACCCATTACTCGCCTAATCATAATCCGCGCAATCTCTGAAATACTTACCAAAAGACGATTTCAGCCTTTAAATTTTTCTGGCACTCTTTCCAAACAAATTCTGTAATGCTATGATTGCCCTTGAATCGCGCAACTGTATCTTGAAAATTAAATACAGCTTGGGTTTCAGGCTCCCGCTAATTGCAATTTATCAAAATCCCTATTAGGGATTGAAAATTTTGAAATGTATTGTTTTGATGTAAAGCTTAGAATTGCAATTTATCAAAATCCCTATTAGGGATTGAAACGCGGTTACGAGTCCAACTGATAAATTCTTTGGTGGATTGAGTGGGCACTAGAAAGCATCGACTTGCAAAAGTCAATTTTCTAAAAATAAAAACACGGATGAATACTGATAATTTATCTGTATCCATCTGTGATTATCTGGTGTCAATACCTGGGAATTAAACCATTAAACTTGTTGTATTTATGGATGACCATCTTCAACCACAAATGAAGCCCGCTTACTAATCGTGCCAAATGGGGTTGTGACATTTGACATCACCAAATAGTCTGTCTGCCAGTTTGTGGGAGTCAGAGAACAGCGAACATAGCCCCTTTGATTATTAAAAAACTTAATGTGTGGGTTATCGGGTAAGTAAGCTTCAACTGCGGGGGTGGTGTCTGATCCATCTCCACCGGAGCTAATTGAAGAACAGACGAATTCACTGCCAACTGTGGCGGATTGTGGATTATCAAAGTTAGCTTTGAGATTCATCGCCCAGTGGGAATGTACATCACCTGCCAAGGATACTGGATTAGAGGGCTGGCGCTGTCCGAGGAAAGCCATGAGGCGATCGCGCGAAGCCACATAACCATCCCATTTATCCATGCTGTAAGTTCCGCCTTCTCCTGGTTTCATGTCTCGTTGAGCAATCGGAACCTGCTGTGCCAAAACATTCCACTTTGACTGTGAGCTATTTAAACCATCGAATAACCAAGTCTCCTGTGCCTTACCGGTAATGGTTGCATTGGGATCTAAATTCTCTGGGCAACGTTCTTTAGTGCCATCACCACAGGGCTGATCGGTGCGATATTGGCGGGTATCTAAGACATGGAAGGTTGCTAAATTACCAAAGGAAAGCCGACGGTAAAGTTGCATATCGGGGCCAACGGGACGCGAAAAGGGGCGCAGTGGCATGTGTTCGTAGTAAGCCTGATAAGCAATAGCCCGCCGTTGAAGGAAAATAGCCCGATCCTGATCTGGTTCAGTATCAATTTCTGAAATATTGTTGGCGTAGTTGTTTTCTACTTCGTGGTCATCCCAGGTAACAATCCAAGGAAATGCTGCATGGGCTGCTTGGAGATTGGTATCAGTTTTATAAAGGGCGTGACGGTTGCGATAATCTTCTAAGGTGAGAATTTCTGAACTATTGTGCTTTCTGGGAGTAGTGGTTGAGATTCCCCCTTCATAGATGTAATCACCAACATGCACTACTAAATCGAGGTCGTCCTGTGCTAGATATTTGTAGGCGGTATAGAATCCTTGCTGATAGTTTTGGCAGGAGACTAGACCAAAGTTAAATTTACTCAAATAGCTATTTGCTAAAGGCGCTGTACGAGTGCGACCAATAGGGCTAGAGTCTTGACCGACAAGGAACCGATACCAGTACCAAGTATCAGATTGCAGTCCTTCTACCACAACTCGCACTGAGTGAGCTAGTTGTGGGGTTGCAAGTACCGTACCTCTAGAGACAATGCGCCTCATATCAGGATCAGTTGCTACTTCCCAGCGAATTGGCACATTCACAGGTGGCATTCCACCTCCCTCTAAGGGTTCAGGAGCCAGACGAGTCCAAATCACTACGCTGGTAGGATAGGGTTCACCCGACGCTACACCCAAGGTAAAAGGATAATTAGAAAATCTACCTGTAGCGATCGCTGTTTGATGAGAAAATTGATTAGCGATCGCTAAACCAGACAATGCTCCTGCCCCGATAATTAAGTTGCGTCGTTTCATTCGACTATGCAAGAACTGCTCAAAATTCCGGTAATCTACCATTCTCTACTCCTGAGTAACAGGTAAGTTAAAGCACAGCAACAGCTAACACAAAGAAGACAGGGTAATCGTAGGCAAACTTAGTAATTAATTCCCTTACCAAAATCAGGTTTTAATTCCCATTTTTCCCATTATTATCAATGTGTTAGATGTTATGTCGCTACAGAAAAGCCTACTAATAAGAGATTAATTTTTGGCAAAGAAAGCATTAATATCAACTTAATGAAGGTTAGATTTTAACCTTTTTCATCAATGTTAATTTTCTCTTCATCATCAAGCCAAAGCTACAAGCAAAGAGAGCGCCAACTAAAGGTGTAGTTTCAGGTACTTGTGTATAGGAAACTTTACCTGATATGGGTTCAGCATCTGGAGAAGTTCTAGAGAAAATTGTAAAATCTTCACCGATGATTTCGTAACTGGTAGAACTGGCAGGATCAGATTTATCGTTGAACAAATAATCTAATGCAAAAGATGTTTGTCCTGTTAAAGATGTGGTTTGAAATGCAACAGGAAAGTCTGGATAGTTGTTGTCATCTTGTTCTGTGTAGACGGTAGAATCACCGTCAAACTGAAAAGAGAGTGACTGAATTGTAGCTTCGGGAGTATAGTCATTACTCAAATTCGAGTCATCAAAGCTAAAAAAGCCATTTCCCTTAGTTACAGGACTATCAACTGTGAAAGCGTAATTAATAATTGCAGCAGATACAGATTTTACATCTACAATAGCAAAACCTAAAGTTAGGCTAGCAGCAGCAATGGCTAATTTTGGAACTATTTTCATCTCCATTTTCCTCACAATAAACTGATATCACTGATTAGAATAGTGATAGAAATCAATGATTCTTCCCTTTTTAATAAAGAGAAATAAGTCTCCAAATAATTGGATGCACCTTATATTAAAATTGCAAGTTTAAGCAGACTTTAATTAGAGGTAAAATAAGATAGAATTTAAGTTTGCAATATATAGGGCTATAAAAAAATATCCCAAAACTGACGCAAAAATACTCTCTATTTCTTCTTCCTCTGTGTTCTCTGCGTCTCTGTGGTTCGTTTTGGATAATTTATTTCTTGGAAGTCCCTAAGTCCTATAAAGATTATTGAATTCAGCAAAAACCTTTTCAAATAAATATCTTCGTTCGTATTCAGGACTAAAATCCTAGCTTTGGGGACATCAGTCCCCACTACAGACTACTTATTATGAGTCATAACCCACAACTAAAATCAAACACGAAATGAAGACAGTCGCTACAGAACAAGCTGTTACGCAAATAAGATTGCACATCAACTGGTGAGGTTGTCCTTTGTCAATTGTCCTTTGTCTTTGGTAAACACAAATGACTAATGACTAATGACGGTCTACACGGAAAATATTGCAATATGTAGGCGCGTTAGCTTACTACTCAATTATTCTTCTAACATTTTGAAGAATCGAGTAAAGTAATCTGGAAAGGTTTTTGCTGTACAGCCAGGATCTTTAATTACAATTCCTGGAACCTTCAAACCAGTGACAGCAAAAGCCATCGCCATTCGATGATCGTGATAGGTTTCAATCTCCGCAGGGGTAATGGGGCCAGGCTCAATTTTTAGTCTATCTGGAAATTCTTCAACCTGAACCCCTAGCCGACGCAACTCTGTGACAACAGCTTTAATTCGGTCAGTTTCCTTATAGCGAATATGTTCCACGTTACGAATGGTAATCGGTGAACTGGCAAAAGGCGCGATCGCACCTAATGTTTGCACTAAATCCGATATATCATTCATATCAATATCTATGCCTTGCAATTGCTTCGGCCCTGTCACTTCGGTGTAATCATCCGAAGCTTTAACTTCGCAACCCATCTGTTCTAAAACATCTAGCCAGAGAATATCACCCTGACACGATTGTTTGGTCAAATGTTTGACGCGCACCCGTCCCCCTGTGACGGCGGCGGCGGCAAAAAAGTAAGAAGCATTTGACGCATCGGGTTCTACTGTGTAATGTCGAGCTTGGTAACGTTGACCCGCTTTAATCTGAAATTGATTATCGCCGATTTGATTCACCTCCACGCCAAAATCTGCCATCAGACGACAGGTCATTTTGATGTAAGACTGAGAAACGAGTGTACCCTCAACCTCAAAAACCGTATCTTGTTGAGCATAAGGCGCAATCATCAGCAATGCCGAAAGTTGCTGACTTGTTTGGTTAGCTTTTAAACGAAAATTTCCGCCAGCGAATCCCTGGCTATAGAGGGTGTAGGGCATAAAGCCGGAGTTTCCCTCAAAGTTAACGGTTGCTCCACCCGTTTGCAGCACTGTCAGCATATCACCCATCGGTCGTTCTCGCATTCGGGGAACGCCATCTAGACGATATTCACCGTTACCCAGTGCCACCAGCGCCGAGATAAACCGTGCTGTAGTACCTGATAAACCCACAAATAAATCTGCCTGTTTAGCTGGGATATCACCTCCTTTTCCTGCAACCTGAATCTGAGCCAGATTAGGATTCAGAGTTATGGGAATACTCAATTCCTCTAAACATTTGGCAAAATACTCGCTGTCTTCACTAAATAAGGCATTTTCTAAAATGGAGTCACCTTGTGCTAAAGCAGCCACAAGCAACGCCCGATTGGTAAGACTTTTAGAACCGGGAATTTCTACCGTGGCATCCACTGGCCGATTTAGAGCAGGAATTGCAATGGTATCCACGTTAAACCTCTACGTAGGCGGTTAGCTACAACTTTATATATTCCCATATTGAATATATAAAGTTGTAGCT
>NZ_JAAGOG010000458.1:0-1022 GCF_010747425.1 Nostoc sp. UIC 10630 | reverse complement strand
TACAGCACTTCCTGCTGATATGAGGTACAGTTGGTAAGAATAAAAATATTATCTTTTCATGAAAGCATATTCAATCGATCTCCGAAAAAAAATAGTTGCAGCACATATTCAGGAAAAAATATCAATTCGTCAAGTGGCAATCAGATTTAATGTTAGTAAAAGTCTAGTTCAAAAGCTGGTAAAACAACAACAAGTTGATGGAAATTTACAACCTAAGCAGCGAGGAAAACCGCAGTTTAGTCATCTCACAAATGCTGATGTAGAGTTAAGAAAACTAGTTGCAGAAAATCAGGATGCAACTTTAGTAGAGTTATGTGAATTATTTGCAGTAAAGACTGGAAATTGGGTAAGTCGAACTGCAATGTGCCGTTCTTTACAAAAGTTGGGATTAAATCGTAAAAAAAAACATTGCGGAGTAGCCAAGCAGCAACTCCAAGAGTCCAAAAACTCAGAGCAGAATACTGGGAAAAAGTCAGAGATATAGAACCAGAAAATTTAGTATTTATAGATGAGACAGGAGTAATACTGGGTTTAACAAGAACTCATGCACGTTCACAGATGGGAACAAGAGTATACGAGCTAAAACCATTTTATCGCGGTGCAAAAATTACAGTAATTGGAGCAATTAGTATTAAAAAAGTGGTGGCATTAATGACAATGAATAACTCAATGGATAGCGTTGCATTTGATGTATTTGTTGAGAAGTTTTTAGCGCCTCAATTGTGGACAGGAGCGGTAGTAATTATGGATAATTTACCCGCCCACAAACTAGCATCAATTGAACCAATGATTGAAGCTGTAGGTGCGAAAGTTATTTGTTTATCCCCCTACTCTCCCGATTTTAATCCCATTGAATTATGGTGGTCACAACTCAAATCTTTTTTACGCAGTTTTGCTCCAACTACAACAGAAATGGTTGATACAGTCATCTCAGTTGCACTCAATTTAATAAATCCTCAACATTTAAAAAACTGGTTTACTAATTGCTGTTACTGTACCTCATAACATCGGAAACTGCTGTA
>NZ_JAAGOG010000457.1:0-1022 GCF_010747425.1 Nostoc sp. UIC 10630 | reverse complement strand
CTTGGATCTCCCTAAGAAAACGCAGTGAAATAGTCCTCTGCACCGTCTGCGTTTGAGGATTAAAACTAGTTTGATGTCTGCTCGGAATGGCAGTTGTTTAAATTTTTGCGTTGGTCAAGGGGATTATATAGTGATCGCCTTAATTGCCGCATCGAACAAAGATCCAAGTTTTGACTAGTATTTTTGTCCTATATAATTAACACTTATGAAGATTAATGAGAGTGGCGATCTAGCCGTCCAATTTTTTGATATCCGAGAGCGAGGTTATGGCGAGTGTCAACCGATTGGGGCTGTAATGCCAAAGTCTGTTGCAAACAAGCGATTCCCTGCTTGAAATTTCCCATGCTCATCTGTACCACTCCAGCATGGTTGTGAAATTCTGTTTTGTTAGAATTGAGAGCGAGCGCGCAGAAACTATCCCCTTATGTTGCTAAGTGATGTTTATTTGCTTACAATCATGCACACAAAAATATATCCTTTCTAGCTTAATTAAGCAATATCTATTAAGTTAAATTACTTATTCTTGTCAATAAATCATACTTTTCCTACTTTTCCTACTTTTCCTACTTTTCTTATTTTTAGGACTTTGATTACTTAGTCAACCTAAATTATTACTGTATGATTTGAAACAAGAAGCAATGTAATAAGATCATCATTTCTAGAGCGATGGCGGAACGCCCACCGTAGGTGATCGCCAGTTTCCTTGTAGTATCACTCCTTCATCGGATACCGCCGCATCATTTCTGCAATTTCCACAGCCTCACCGAACGGTGTGTAAACATCGGACCCCAACATAGCAATCACAATCCTCTCTTTCCTTACCCACTCGAATCAAGCAATCACATTAATTTAACCTTTTGTGCCTCCAGCTTCCTCCTTTGCAAGCAGCCACTTTCTACAGCTACTGGTGACTTAACACCATTACTAGTTCGGGGTGGTTTCTTCAAAGTCAGTGATCGCGCTACTCCTCCCGCTCAATCAACACCCCATCAACAACTGCAATCCCCCACTGCGGAAACTTC